>NZ_BAAKJE010000039.1:0-18427 GCF_059704565.1 Massilia sp. NBRC 108631 | reverse complement strand
AGTTCCGCCAGGACCAGAACCAGTGGGCCTCGGTGGCCGAAGCCACCATGCAGAATTACCTGATCAACGCCGGCCGCCGGTAGCGGCGCGGCAGGGCGCTTCGCCATGACCGGGGGATACTTCGTCGGCATCGCCGTGCTGCTGGTGCTTGTCGTTGGACCGGCGGCACTGGGCCTGGCCGGATGGTTCAAGACCCGCCGCGCTCCGCCGGCCCCGCAACCCGGCGGCAGCGTGCGATGGCGCTGGACGCTGATGTCGGCGTTGCTGTATGTCTTCGCTTTCAATCTGACCTTCTTCATCCAGGAGCTGTTCCTGGTGCTGCCCAAGGCCCTTACGCCGGGTTTGCGCCCGACCCTGTTCCACAACAACCACCGCTGGGAGGGCGAGAACCCGCTGGCAAGCCTGTTCCAGGGGACAGGCGCGCTGGCGACCTTGCTGGCGGGTGGTTTTTGCGCATGGCTGTTGTGGCGAGGCAGCGGCAAATCGGCCGCCGCGCGCCTGTTGCTATTCTGGATGGCGTACAGCGGGATCTTCATGGCGTTGCCGCAGGTGGCCATCGGCGCGCTCAGCACCCAGAGCGATGTGGGGATGGCGATGGCGTACCTGGGGACCACGCAGGCCGCCAAGCTGACGGCGGCGTTGCTTGCGCTTGGCGCCATCCCCCTGTTCGCCGGCTGGCTGCGGCAGCGCTTGCTCGACCAGGTTGGCGGCGTGGACCGTATCCCCGGTCCCACGGGCAGCAAGCTGCTGCTGTTCGAGCTGGCCGCGCTGCCGGCGGTGCTGGCGCTGCCCGCGATTTTCCTGTTCCGCATTCCCAGGGACTGGACGGAAGTGGTCCTGGTGCCGGTGGTGGTGAGCATCGCCGGCGTATTCTGGATGCAGGCCGGAGCCTGGCGCCCCGGCACGGGCAGCGTCAAAGGTGCCGGCGGCGCGGCGGCGGCGTCGGTTGCCTGGCCGCTTTGCGCGGTTGCGGCGCTGTTGCTGGTCTTCCAGCTGTTGTTGAGACCGGGTGTGCGCTTCTACTGACGGCGCCCAGGCTGCCTGCCGGTGCTTACGCCGCCGCGGGCAGCGGCAGGTCGAGCTGGTGCCATGCGGCCATGGCGCCGGCCAGTTCCAGGCTGCCATGGCCGCCCTGGCGCAGCAGGCCGCGCATGCTGTCGGCCAGCACCTCGGGCGTTTCTCCCTGGCCCAGCTTGAATTGCCCCTGTAGCGTGCGGACCCGGGCGCGAAAGGGCACGATGTACTGGCTCAGCACCTCGTAGCGCGGGCTTTCCGCCAGCCGCCACGGGCACGCCTCGCCCGCGTCCATCTGGTCGACCAGGGCCTGCAAGGCCGCGCGCGTGGCGTCCGGGCCGCTGCCGAACTCCAGGTCGACGTCGAACTGCGCCATCTCGTAGTTCCAGGTGGGTGCGTTGCGCCGGTCGCGCAGCCAGGCGGACGAGATGTAGCCTTGGGCGCCGGTGAACACCAGCAGCGCCCGGCCCGACTGGCGCAGGCTGGCCAGCTGCGGATTGTGCGTGGACAAGTGGCCGATGAACTCCAGCCCGCCGCCTTCGGTGCGCTGCAGCACCAGCGGCAGCGGGGTGGCCTGCGAGCCGGCATCGCCATGGCTGACCAGCAGGGCCAGCGGGTGGCGCTTGACGAGGTCTTCGATCGGCTGCAGCTCGGCTGGGCGGAAAATACTGGTGTGATACATTGCGCGTCTCCGGTGGGTTGGTGCGGCCATTGTGCGGCGCGCGCCGGGGCGGCGAAAGGCACGCCGTGCAATCGGCGCGTTCACCGGTGAACAACAGAAAGGGCGGGACATGGCGGGCAGCGGCAAACTGGGATGGGGCGATTTGCATGTGCTGCACGCGGTGGCCAGCACCGGCTCGCTGTCGCAGGCGGCGGCGCTGCTGGGCACCAGCCATCCCACGGTGTTCCGCCGCATCCAGGCCATTGAGCAGACCCTGGGGGCGACGCTGTTCGAGCGCAGCCGCCAGGGCTATCGCGCGACCGCCGCGGCGGCTGAACTGCTGGAACTGGCCGAACATATTGCGCAGCGGCTGAACGACATGTCCGCTCCTGCCGCGCACGGCGCCGTCGGCGGCACGGTGCTGCTGAGCACGACTGAAACGATGCTGCCGACCGTGCTGCCGCCGGTGCTGGCCCGGCTGCGGGAAAGCGCGCCCGGGATACTGGTCGCGCTGGACATTGCGGACGGCCTGGCCAATCTGCAGCGGCGCGAGGCCGACGTGGCGCTGCGGGCCGGCGGCCAGCCGCCGGACGACCTGGTGGGCCGCGTGGTGTGCGGCATCGAGACCGCGGTGTACCGGCCGGCGGCGTGGCGGCCGGTCGACGAGGCGCGCCTCGCCGCAGTGCCGTGGGTCTGCCTGGATGACGGTTTTGCGCACCTGGCGTCGCTGCAGTGGCTGAAGCAGCGTGGCCTGCTGGCGCGCGCCGCCGCGCGCTGCAACAGCACCGTGGCCGTCATGCGGCTGGCGGAGCAGGGCATGGGCCTGGCGGTGCTGCCGTGCTACCTGGGCGACGCCAGCCCCGCGCTGCGGCGCGTGCTGCCGCCGCAGCCGCAGTTCCGGTCCGGGCTGTGGCTGCTGTCGCACGCCAGCACGCGCGGCGTGGCGCGCATCGGCGCCGTGCTGGAGGCGCTGGGCGACGGCCTGCGGCGGCAGGCGGACCTGTTCGAAGGCCGCCGTCCCTGGCCGGAGCCTTGATCGGCAAAGTCCACTTTCCCTGAGCCAGATCAACATGGGCTGCGCGCCGGCTTGCTATGTTGGCTTGCGGCCCTCCGCATTGTGCGGCCGCGCCGCGCTACCAGGAGACCACCATGGATCATTGCGGACCGGACCACATTGAAGTGCTGGACAAAAAAATCACCGCGCTGAGCGACGCGCTGGCGCACCTGGGCCAGGGCACCACGCTGAAAGAGCTGCTGCGCATCATCCGCTTCCCCGGCTACACTACCCCCGCCGAGTTCGCTTTCTCGGTCGCCATGCTCGACAGCATGGCCCACCAGGCCCGCATGCTCGAACAAATGGGCGACGATCTGCTCGCGGCCGCCAAGCAGGTGGGGCAGGAGGGCTGACGCGCGCTGCCGGCCTGTGGCTGCATTCAGTCCGCGGTCCCGCCGCCTTCCCGCCTGTTGCGCCGCGCTGACAAACCCTTGCGCTGAGGAAAATGTACGCTACACTGCCCTGGCCGCGTGCCGGGGCAGTGCGGCGTTCTTCCACTCTGAGGGGACATAGATGAAGCAGCTGTTTCGGGTAGTGTTGGCGGCCTTGCTGGCCTGTTCGTTCTTGCCGGCTGCGTCGGCGGCGAATGTGGGATCGGCGGACGAGGCGGTGGCGATGGTGAAGAAGGCGGCCGCCTACATCGCGGCCAACGGCAAGGACAAGGCCTACGCTGAAATTAACAACCCCAGCGGCCAGTTCAAGGACCGCGACCTGTATATCGCCGTGCTGGACACCAGGGGCGTGACCCTGGCGCACGGCGGCAACGCCAAGCTGATCGGCAAGCCCATGATCGACCTGAAGGACGTGGACGACAAGCACTTCATCAAGGCCTTCCTCGACGTGGCCGCCACCAAGGGCAGCGGCTGGGTCGACTACAAGTGGCCGAATCCGGTGAGC
This sequence comes from Massilia sp. NBRC 108631, assembly GCF_059704565.1. NCBI lineage: Bacteria > Pseudomonadati > Pseudomonadota > Betaproteobacteria > Burkholderiales > Oxalobacteraceae > Massilia > Massilia sp. NBRC 108631. The sequence goes on along the minus strand of NZ_BAAKJE010000039.1, from coordinate 14,801 downwards.
AAGGCCATCGAGAAAAAGTCCACCTACGTGGAGAAGGCCGGCGACCTGGTCATCATCTGCGGCATCTACAAAGGCTAGTCAGTTCAGTCCGCCGAAGCGCTGGTAGAAGGCGGGGCCGGCTTCGGCGGCGGTGTCATCCTCGCGCCGCAGCACGGCCAGCACGTGCTGCTCGGTGGCGCCCGCCACCAGGCGGTACAGTTCGCGCGCCAGCTCGTAGGCGGCGGCGCCCGGCCATGGATCGGGCAGCAGTTCCACCGGCAACTGCGGGTCGTGCAGCTGGACCCGGCGGTAGGCATGGATCAGCAGCGAGCGGATCACGAAGGCCTGCTCCGGCGCCGGGTGGTGCCCGCCGCGCAGCAGGGCCAGCAGCGGCTGGAACTGCGCGATGAATTGCTGGTAGCCATCCATCACGCCGCTCAAGTCCCAGCCCTCGTCTATCATTTCCCGCAGCGGACGGCCGCTGCGCGCGCCCGGCATCTGGGCGGCGTGGCAGATGAACAGCTTGTCGCGCGTGCCGGTGCGGGCCAGCAACTCGTCGAGCGTGTCCGGATTGCCGGCCGGGTGGCCGAACACGCCCGCCGACACCAGGCCGTAGCCTTCCCACACCAGTTCCTTGCGCAGCAGCGTGCGCTCCGCCGCGCCCAGGCTGTTGCCGCTCATCACCAGCGTCCAGTTGCCGTCCCAGTGCAGGTGCAGCGGCGAGTAGACGCGGCGCTGCGCGCGCGCCAGGCGGGCCTGCGATTCGGGCGGAATGGAGTACGACGAGCGCCGCCCGTCGCGCTGGGACACCAGCCAGCCCTCCTGCGCCAGCCGGAACACCGAGGTGCGCAGCAGCCTGTCGTTGACGCCGAACGGCGCCAGCAGCTCGATCAGGCTGCCCAGCCACACCACGCCGCCGTGCGGCACGATGGCGTCGCCGAAGATGGTCATGACCAGCGATTTGGAGCGCGGCGGGTCGCTGGCCAGGAAGTGGGCTATCCATTCGTTGCTGTTCAGGGTTTTCATCTTGCGCACGGGTGTTTTTCTCTCAAGCGGGGAGTTTACTTTGCTGTGGCTTCGGCGCAGCATTATTTTTCTTGGATCGGGCCATTCTGGCATCAACACGCCGCAAAGGGATACAGTTTTTTGATTTGAGTCAAAAAAACAGTATGCAAACGAATTTTTGTATCGTATGATGATTTTACACCCTTGACCAAGGAGACAAAACATGTACGCACAGATGGTTGAAACCGGCCTGAAGAAAGTTCAGACGAACGAGGACATGAGCGCCGACGAGCGCGCGTTCCAGGCCCGCATCGACGCCGGCGTGAAGATCGAGGCCAAGGACTGGATGCCCGACGCCTACCGCAAGACACTGATCCGCCAGATCTCCCAGCATGCCCATTCCGAAATCGTCGGCCAGTTGCCCGAAGGTAACTGGGTGACGCGCGCGCCCACGCTGAAACGCAAGTCCGTGCTGCTGGCCAAGATCCAGGACGAAGCCGGCCACGGCCTGTACCTGTACAGCGCCGCCGAAACGCTGGGCGTTTCGCGCGACGAACTGCTGGCCGCCCTGCACAGCGGCAAAGCCAAGTATTCCAGCATCTTCAACTACCCCACGCTGAGCTGGGCCGACATGGGCGCCATCGGCTGGCTGGTGGACGGTTCGGCCATCATCAACCAGATCCCGCTGTGCCGCTGCTCCTACGGTCCGTATTCGCGCGCCATGATCCGCGTGTGCAAGGAAGAGTCCTTCCATGCGCGCCAGGGCTACGACATCATGATGTCGCTGGCCAAGGGCACGCCGGAACAGAAAGCCATGGCGCAGGACGCGCTGAACCGCTGGTGGTGGCCGTCGCTGATGATGTTCGGCCCGTCCGACGCCGAGTCGGTCAACAGCGCGCAGTCCGCGCAATGGCGCATCAAGCTGTTCTCGAACGACGAACTGCGCCAGCGCATGGTCGACCAGACCGTCCCGCAAGCCGAATACCTGGGCCTGACCGTGCCCGATCCCGACCTGAAATTCAACGCCGAAACCGGCCACTATGAATTCGGCGAAATCGACTGGAGCGAGTTCCAGGCTGTGCTGAAGGGCAACGGCCCGTGCAACCGCGAGCGCCTGCGCACCCGCGTCAAGGCCTACGAGGACGGCGAATGGTTCCGCGACGCGCTGGTAGCCTACGCCGACAAACACAAAGAGGAGAAGGCTGCGGCCTGAGGAGACATAAGATGAGCAAAGAATGGCCATTGTGGGAAGTATTCATCCGCAGCCAGCACGGCCTGGCGCACAAGCATGTGGGCAGCCTGCACGCGTCCGACGCCGCCATGGCGGTCAACAACGCGCGCGACGTCTACACCCGCCGCAATGAAGGCGTGAGCATCTGGGTGGTGAAAGCCACCGACATCGTGGCCAGCAGCCCGGGCGACAAGGACGCGCTGTTCGAACCGTCCAACAGCAAGGTTTATCGCCATCCCACCTTCTTCCCGATGCCGGAAGAAGTGAAGAACCTGTAAGCGGGACGCGGTCATGGATAAACTCATGGACGATAAACTCGCCTGGCTGCTGCGCCAGGGCGACAATGCCCTGATCCTGAGCCAGCGCCTGTCGGAGCTGTGCGGCAAGGGGCCGGCGCTGGAAGAGGATATGGCGCTGACCAATGTGGCGCTGGACCTGCTGGGCCAGACCCGCATGTGGTACACCTGCGCCGGCGAACTGGAAGGCGCCGGCCGCGACGAGGACCGGCTGGCCTACCACCGCGACGCGCACGATTTCAAGAACTGCCTGCTGGTGGAGCAGCCGAACGGCAACTACGCCGACACCATGGTGCGCCAGTTCTACTTCGACACCTGGCACTACTTCTTCATCGGCGCGCTGACCAGGTCCGGCGATGAGCGCATCCGCGAGATCGCCGAGAAGTCGCTGAAGGAAGTGACCTACCACCTGCGCCGCAGCGGCGACCTGATCGTGCGCCTGGGCGACGGTACTGAAGTCAGCCGCGCCAAGACGCAGACGGCGGCCGACGAGCTGTGGATGTACACCGGCGAGTTCTTCAACTACGACGCGGTGGACCAGGCCATGGTGGCCGCCGGCGTGGCCCCGGCTTGCGAGCCGCTGCGCGCGCAATGGCTGGCGCACGTGCGCGACATCTTCGGCGAAGCCACGTTGACGATGCCGTCGCCGGACGCCTGGATGCAGAAGGGCGGCAAGCAGGGCGTGCACAGCGAGCACCTGGGCTACCTGCTGGCCGAAATGCAGTTCCTGCAGCGCGCCTATCCCGGATCGGAGTGGTAAGTGAACGCCGCCGCCGCTGTTGCCGCCACGGGCGCCGCCGTCACCGCTGAGCAGGTCTGGGCCTGGCTCGCCGAGGTGGCCGATCCGGAAATCCCCGTGATCTCCGTGGTCGACCTGGGCATCGTGCGCGACGTGGCCGTGGCGGAGGGCGGTGCTTGCACCGTCACCATCACGCCCACCTACTCGGGCTGCCCGGCCATGCAGGTGATCGCGGACGCCGTCACCGACGCGCTGCGCGAGCGCGGCATCGCGCAGGTGGACCTGCGCACGCAGCTGTCGCCGGCATGGACCACCGACTGGATGAGCGAAGAGGGCAAGGCCAAGCTGAAGGGCTACGGCATCGCCCCGCCCGCGCAGCAGGTGGTCGACATCAGCGGCTTGCGCCGCGGGGCTTCCGGCACTGCCGACCTGGCCGCCGGCCTTCGTGCCAATATCAAGCGCGGCGCCATTGCGCGGCCCAAGGTGGTGTGCCCCCATTGCGGCTCCAGCCACACCGAAAACACCAGCCAGTTCGGTTCCACGCCTTGCAAGGCGCTGTACAAGTGCCTCGATTGCCGCGAGCCGTTCGACTACTTCAAGTGCCACTGAGAGCATAACCATTATGAGCAAATTCTATCCGCTGTCCGTCGCCCAGGTGAGCAACGAAACGCGCGACTGCATCGCCGTCACCTTCGCCGTGCCGCCCGAACTGGAAGAGAGCTTCAAATACCAGCAAGGCCAGCACCTTACGCTGCGCACCCATATCAACACCGAAGACGTGCGCCGCTCGTACTCGATCTGCTCCGCCGTGCAGGACGGCGCGCTGCGCGTGGCCATCAAGCGCACGCCCGGCGGCATGTTCTCCACCTGGGCCAACGACACGCTGAAGCCGGGCACGGTGATCGAAGTGATGCCGCCCATGGGCCACTTCAACGTGCCGCTGAACGCCGCCAACCGCAAGAACTACATGGCGTTCGCGGCCGGCAGCGGCATCACGCCCATCCTGTCCATCATCAAGACCACGCTGCTGACGGAGCCGAACAGCCGCTTCACGCTGTTCTACGGCAACCGCGCCTCGTCGTCGGTGATCTTCAAGAACGAACTGGCCGACCTGAAGGACATTTACACCGACCGCCTGAACATCGCTTACGTGATGAGCCGCGAGCAGCAGGATATCGAACTGTTCAACGGCCGCATCACCAAGGAAAAAGCGCAGCAGTTCCTGCAGCACTGGGTGCGCGTGGCGGACTACGACAACGCCTTCATCTGCGGCCCGGAAGACATGATGCACGGCGTCTCGGCCGCGCTGCAGGAAGCGGGCATGCCGAAGGCGAACATCAAGATCGAACTGTTCGCGGCCAGCATCCCGAAGCACCAGCACAAGCCGCGCGCGCAAGCAGAGGTGGGTACCGGGCTGACAGAGGTGACGGTGGTCATGGACGGCAACCACACCATGTTCACCATGGACCGCGACAAGGAATCCATCCTGGACGCCGGTCTGCGCGCCGGCATCGACATGCGCTACTCGTGCAAGGGCGGCGTGTGCTCCACCTGCCGCTGCAAGGTGCTGGACGGGAAAGTGGACATGGACGTGAACTACGCGCTGGAAGACTACGAGATCGCGCGCGGCTTCGTGCTGAGCTGCCAGAGCTTCCCGGTGACGGACAAGGTGGTGGTCGACTTCGACCAGCACGAATAAACCTGGGCTCAGACCCGCTGGGTCCGACCCCTGCTTTAACGGAGACGCCATGAGTTACGAGAACATCCTGTTTGAAATCAAAGGCGGTATCGCCAAGCTGACCCTGAACCGCCCGGACAAGCTGAACAGCTTCACCCAGGCCATGCACCTGGAAGTGCGCGACGCGCTGGCCAAGGTGCAGGCAGACAAATCCGTGCGCGTGCTGCTGCTCACCGGCGCGGGACGCGGCTTCTGCGCCGGCCAGGACCTGGGCGACCGCGCCGTGGAACCCGGCGCCGCAGGCGTGGACCTGGGCGACTCGGTGGAGAAATTCTACGCCCCGCTGGTGCTCACGCTGCGCAGCCTGCCCATGCCCGTCATTTGCGCCGTGAACGGCGTGGCGGCAGGCGCAGGGGCCAACCTGGCGCTGGCCTGCGACATCGTCATTGCCGGCAAATCGGCCAGCTTCGTGGAAGCGTTCTGCCGCCTGGGCCTGATCCCGGACACCGGCGGCACCTGGATCTTGCCGCGTTTGATCGGCATGGCGCGCGCCACCGGCCTGGCCATGCTGGGCGAGAAGCTCACCGCCGACCGTGCCGAGCAGTGGGGCCTGATCTGGAAAGCCGTGCCCGACGAACTGCTGATGACCGAAGCCGCCGCCATGGCCGAACACTTTGCCGCCGCGCCGACCAAGGGCCTGGCCTTCACCAAGAAAGCGCTGCAGATCAGCCACTGCAATTCGCTGCCCGAGCAGCTCAAGCTGGAAGGTGAGATGATGCGCGAGCTGGGTTACAGCCATGACTACCGCGAAGGCGTGGCCGCCTTCATCGGCAAGCGCACGCCCGAGTTCAAAGGAGAGTAAGCAATGGCAGCTCTGGATAAAGCCAGCGTCGTCGCCGTCATCGGCAGCGGCGCCATGGGTTCGGGTATTGCGCAGGTGGCGGCGGCCGCCGGCCACACGGTCAAGCTGTACGACACGCGCGCCGAGGCGGTGCACAAGGCCATCGCCGACATCGCCAAGGTCTACCAGAAGCTGGTGCACAAGGAGCGCATGAGCGCCGCCGACGCGCAAGCCGCCACTGCCCGCCTGCAGGCGGCCGACGGCCTGGCCGGCATGGCCGATGCCGCGCTGGTGGTGGAAGCCATCGTCGAGAACCTGGACGTGAAGCGTTCCCTGTTCGCCGACCTGGAAGGCATCGTTGGCGACGAGTGCATCCTGGCCACCAATACTTCCTCGATTTCCGTCACCGCCATCGCCGCCAGGCTGCGCCGCCCGCAGCGCCTGGTGGGCATGCACTTCTTCAATCCGGTGCCGCTGATGGCGCTGGTGGAAGTGATCAGCGGCCTGGCCACCGAACCTGCCGTGGCAGAGACGGTGTCCGATACGGCGGTCGCATGGGGCAAGAATCCGGTGTACGCCAAGTCCACCCCCGGCTTCATCGTCAACCGCGTGGCGCGCCCGTATTACGCCGAAGGCCTGCGCCTGCTCAACGAGCAGGCCGCCGACGCCGCCACCATCGACGCCGTGATGCGCGAGGCGGGCGGCTTCCGCATGGGGCCATTCGAGCTGATGGACCTGATCGGGCACGACGTGAACTACTCCGTCACCCAGTCGGTCTTCAACGCCTATTACAGCGATCCGCGCTTCACGCCGTCGGTGATCCAGCAGGAGCTGGTGAACGCCGGCTTCCTGGGCCGCAAGTCGGGCCGTGGCTTCTACGCCTACGGCGACGGCGCCGTGGTGCCGCCAGCGCAAAGCGAGGCGGCGCAAGCCAGGCCTGAATACGTGAGCTACAGCGTGGAACCAGGCGCCAGTGGCGCATCGTGCGTGACGGACGCCGTGCTGGCGCGCTTCCAGGAGCGCGGCATCGCCGTCACGCTGCGCAAGGCCAGCGAGGCGCACGGCCACGCTGCGGCGATCGTGCAGGAGCATGCGCCGGCCTTCCATTGCAACGGCGCGGCCGTCTATCTGACCGATGGCCGCAGCGCTACCCAGCGCGCGGCCGACAACAAGCATCCGGACACGGTGGTGTTCGACCTGGCGTTCGATTACGGCAAAGCCACCCGCATCGCCATCGCCGCCGCCGACCAGTGCAGCGCTTCAGCGTACAGCGCCGTGGTGGGCCTGTTCCAGGCTGCCGGCTTCGCCGTGACGAAACTGGACGACGTGCCCGGGCTGGCCGTGATGCGCACCGTGGCCATGCTGGCCAACGAAGCGGCCGATGCGGTCAACCAGGGCGTGTGCAGCGCGCAGGGCGCGGACGTCGCCATGCAGAAGGGCGTGAACTATCCGCGCGGGCCGCTGGCCTGGGCCGACGCCGTCGGCGTCGATCGCATCGCCACCGTATTGGGCAACCTCGCAGCCGCTTATGGCGAAGACCGCTACCGCGTGTCGCCGCTGCTGCGCCGCAAACAGGCATCGGGAGCGAAATTCCATGCATAAAGACGCACCGGTTTTAACCGCCGCCGAGGCGCAGGCGCTGGCCCGGGCCGCCGGCGACGCGATGTATGCGCGCGACCGCGCCACCCAGGCCATGGGCATGCTGCTGGCCGAGATCCGGCCCGGCTATGCGCGCATGACCATGCCGGTAAGGGAAGACATGCTGAACGGGCACCAGACCTGCCACGGCGGCTTTATTTTCGCGTTGGCGGACAGCGCCTTCGCGTTTGCGTGCAACAGCCACAACCAAAACACGGTGGGCGCCGGCTGCACGATCGAGTACCTGGCCCCCGGCCGCCATCACGACCTGCTGACGGCCGAAGCCGTGGAGCAGGCGCTGGCCGGCAAGAGCGGCATCTACGACGTCAAGGTCAGCAACCAGGACGGACGCATCATCGCCCTGTTCCGTGGCAAGTCGCACCGCGTCAGCGGAGAAGTGGCGCCGCAGCAGGGTTAGTTCAAGAATACGAGGAGACAGCAATGGTTCAACGCAATCCCGCCCCAGCCGACCTGGAGCCTATCGAACGCGCCAGCAAGGACGAGCTGCAGGCGCTGCAACTGGAACGCATGAAGTGGACGTTGAAGCATGCGTATGAAAACGTGCCGCACTACCGCGCGGCATTCGACGAGAAGGGCGTGCATCCGGACGACCTGAAGACATTGGCCGACCTGGCCAAGTTCCCCTTCACGGACAAGAAGACCCTGCGCGACAATTATCCCTTCGGCCTGTTCGCGGTACCGCGCGAGAAAGTGGTGCGCATCCACGCCTCTAGCGGCACCACCGGCAAGGCCACCGTGGTGGGCTACACGCAAAACGACATCGACACCTGGGCCAACGTGGTGGCGCGCTCCATCCGCGCCGCGGGCGGCCGCGCCGGCGACATGGTGCACATCTCCTACGGCTATGGCCTGTTCACCGGCGGCCTGGGCGCGCACTACGGCGCCGAGCGGCTGGGCTGCACCGTGATCCCCATGTCCGGCGGCCAGACCGAGAAGCAGGTGCAGCTGATCCAGGACTTCAAGCCCGAGATCATCATGGTCACGCCGTCCTACATGCTCAACATCATCGAGGAATTCCAGCGCCAGGGACTGGACGCGGCCGAATCGTCGCTGAAGGTGGGCATCTTCGGCGCCGAACCGTGGACCGACGCCATGCGCGCCGAGATCGAGGCGCGCGCCGGCATCGACGCGGTGGACATCTACGGCCTGTCCGAAGTGATGGGCCCCGGCGTGGCCAGCGAATGCATCGAGTCGAAGGACGGCCCGGTGATCTGGGAAGACCATTTCTACCCCGAGATCATCGACCCCGACACCGGCGAAGTGCTGCCGGACGGCTCGGACGGCGAACTGGTGTTCACCTCGCTGTCGAAGGAAGCGCTGCCCATCATCCGCTACCGCACGCGCGACCTGACCCGTTTGCTGCCGCCGACTTCGCGCTCCATGCGCCGCATCGGCAAGATCACCGGCCGCTCGGACGACATGATGATCATCCGCGGCGTGAACGTGTTTCCGACCCAGATCGAAGAGCTGATCTGCAAGATGCCGAAGCTGGCGCCGCAATACCAGCTGGTGGTGAGCCGCGACGGCCACCTGGACAAGCTGGACGTGATCGGCGAACTGCGCCCGGAGCTGACCGGCAAGCTGACCGCCAACGAAGTGGAGGCGCTGGCGCGCGAGCTGGAACACGCCATCAAGACCTATGTCGGCGTCACCACCCGTGTCAGCCTGCTGGCATCGAACAGCATCGAACGCACCATGACCGGCAAGGCCAGGCGCGTCATCGACAAACGACCAAAGATAGTCTAAGGAACCAACATGAACGAAGCATTCATCTGTGACGCGGTACGCACCCCCTTCGGCCGCTACGGCGGAGCACTTTCCGGCGTGCGCGCCGACGACCTGGCGGCACTGCCCATCGCCGCGCTCAAGGAGCGCAACCCCGGCGTCAACTGGGCCGAGGTGGACGACGTCTACTACGGCTGCGCCAACGGGGCGGGCGAGGACAACCGCAACGTGGGCCGCATGGCGGTGCTGCTGGCCGGCTTGCCGGTCGACGTGCCGGCCAACACCATCAACCGCCTGTGCGGTTCCAGCCTGGACGCGGTGGGCATCGCCGCGCGCGCCATCAAGTCCGGCGAGGCGCACCTGGTCATCGCCGGCGGCGTGGAGAGCATGACGCGCGCGCCTTTCGTCATGGGCAAGGCCGACAGCGCCTTCTCGCGCGCCGCCAAGATCGAGGACACCACCATCGGCTGGCGCTTCGTCAATCCGCTGATGAAGGCGCAGCACGGCATCGACTCGATGCCGGAGACGGCGGAAAACGTGGCCAATGAATTCAACATCAGCCGCGCCGACCAGGACGCGTTCGCCGTGCGCAGCCAGCAGCGCTGGGCGGCAGCCCACGCGGCGGGCCACTTCAAGAGCGAGATCGTGCCGGTGACGATCCTTCAAAAGAAGGGCGAAGCGAAGGTTGTCGACACCGACGAGCACCCGCGCCCGGACACCACCATCGAGATGCTGGCCAAGCTGAAGGGCGTGGTCAAGCCGGACGGCAGCGTCACGGCGGGCAATGCGTCCGGCGTGAACGACGGCGCCTGCGCCATCCTGCTGGCTTCGGCTGCGGCGGTGGACAAGTACGGCCTGAAGCCGCGCGGCAAGGTGCTGGGCATGGCAACTGCGGGCCTGGCGCCGCGCATCATGGGCTTCGGCCCCGCGCCCGCATCGAAGAAGGTGCTGGCGCAACTGGGCCTGACCATAGAACAGATGGACGTGATCGAACTGAACGAAGCGTTCGCCGCGCAGGGCCTGGCCGTGACGCGCGACCTGGGCCTGGCCGACGACGCCGCCCACGTCAACCCGAACGGCGGCGCCATCGCTATCGGCCACCCGCTGGGCGCCTCCGGCGCGCGCCTGGTAACGGCCGCGCTGAACCAGCTGGAACGCACGGGCGGCCGCTATGCCCTGTGCACCATGTGTATCGGAGTGGGGCAGGGCATTGCACTGGTAATTGAACGCGTTTGAACACGATCCAAAACTAAAACTACGGAGACAACAATGTTCACGAATATCCTGAAAAAGACCGCCATCGCCGCTTCCTTGATCCTCGCCGCCGGCAGCGCGCTGGCCCAGAACATCAAGATCGGCTCGGTGCTGTCGGTATCCGGCCCGGCCGCCTTCCTGGGCGATCCCGAGCTGAAAACGCTGCAGATGTATGTCGAGAAGATCAACGCCGAAGGCGGCGTATTGGGCCGCAAGCTGGAACTGGTGCACTACGACGACGGCAGCGACGCCGCCAAGGCCAACGGCTTTACCAAGCGCCTGATCGAGTCCGACAAGGTCGACGTGCTGATCGGCGGCACCACCACCGGCGCCACCATGGCCATGGCGCCGCTGGTGGACAAGGCGGGCCTGCCGTTCATCTCGCTGGCCGGCGCGGTGGTCATCATCGACCCGGTGAAGAAGTGGGTCTTCAAGACCCCGCACACCGACCGCATGGCTGCCGAGAAGGTATTCGAGGACATGAAGAAGCGCGGCATCAGCAAGGTGGGCCTGCTGTCCGAAACCAGCGGCTTCGGCGCCTCCGGCCGCAAGGAATCGCAGATTGTCGCCTCCAAATACGGCATCACGCTGGTGGCCGATGAAACCTACGGCCCGAAAGACACCGACGTCACGGCCCAGCTGACCCGCATCAAGAACACCGCAGGCGTGCAGGCGGTGTTCGTGTTCGGCCTGGGCCAGGGCCCGGCGGTGGTGACCAAGAACTACGGCCAGCTGGGCATGACCGCGCTGCCGATGTACCAGTCGCACGGCGTGGCGTCGGACGAGTATCTGAAGCTGTCCGGCAAGGCCGCCGAAGGCGTGCGCCTGCCGACGCCTGCGCTGCTGATCGGCCAGATGCTGCCGGCCACCGACCCCCAGAAGGCCATCGTCACCGGCTACGACAAGGCTTACCGCGACCGCTACAAGGTGGAACCATCGACCTTCGGCGGCTACGCGCTGGACGCGCTGAACCTGTCGGTGGACGCCATCAAGCGCGCCGGCGGCACCGACAAGGAGAAAGTCCGCACCGCGCTGGAACAGACCAAGGGCTTCGTGTCCACCACCGGCGTGTTCAACATGACGGCCAAGGATCACATGGGCCTGGACCTGTCGGCGTTCCGCATGGTCGAAGTGAAGAACGGCGACTGGCAGTTGCTGAAGTAAGCACGGGACCGCTATGCTCGCCCAATTCCTGCAATTCCTGTACTCGGGAATGACGGTCGGCTCCGCCTATGCACTGGCGGCGCTCGGCTTTACCATCATCTACAACACCAGCGGCGTGATCAATTTCGCCCAGGGCGAATTCATCATGCTGGGCGGGATGCTGGCCGCGATGATGGCGGGGGCGGGCGTGCCGCTGCCGCTGGCCATCATCGGCGCCGTCATCCTCACCGCCATTGTCGGCCTGGTGATGGAAAAAGCGGTGATCGAACCGGCGCAGAACGCGCAGGTGGTCACGCTGATCATCATCACCATCGGCGCCTCGCTGGTGGTGCGCGGGCTGGTGCAGATCTGGCTCGGCAAGGGCACGCACACGCTGCCAGCCTTCTCGGGCGACGCGCCGATCGAGTTCCTGGGCGCCAGCCTGCTGCCGCAAAGCCTGTGGGTGCTTGGGGTGACCCTGCTGATCGTGGCGGCGCTGGGCTGGTTCTTCGGCCGCACGCTGCTGGGCAAGGCCATGCTGGCCACCTCGCACAACAAGCTGGCCGCGCAGCTGGTGGGCATCAACACGCGCCGCGTGCTGCTGCTGTCGTTCGGCCTGGCCGCGCTGCTGGGCGCCGTCGGCGGGGCGCTGCTGGCGCCCATCACCTACACCTCCTATGACGCCGGCATCATGCTGGGCCTGAAGGGCTTCGTGGCGGCGGTGCTGGGCGGCTTGGGCGGCGGCGTGGGCGCCATCGCGGGCGGGCTGATACTGGGCATCGCCGAGGCCATGACGGCCGGCTACATTTCGTCGGCCTACAAGGACGCGGTGCCCTTCGTGCTGATCCTGCTGATCCTGTTCTTCATGCCGCGCGGACTGTTCGGCGCCAAAGTGTCGGAGCGCGTATGAAGACCTTCGCTTCCCGCCGGGTGGCACATCCTGGCCTGCTGATCCTGGCGCTGGTGCTGGCCGCGCTGCCGCTGCTGCTGCCGAACGCTTACTACTTCGACGTGGCGATCCGCATCGCCCTGAACGCGGTAGTGGTCATCGGCCTGAACCTGCTGATGGGCTACACCGGCCAGATCAGCCTGGGCCACGCCGGCTTCTTCGGCCTGGGCGCGTACGCCTCAGCCGTGCTGACCACGCATTTCAACTGGCCACCGGCGGCCGCGCTGGCTGCCGGCGCCGCCGCCACCGGCCTGCTGGCTTTCGTGCTGGCGCGCCCGGTGCTCAAGCTGAAAGGCCACACGCTGGCCATGGCCACGCTGGGCCTGGGCATCATCATCTCGATCGCCATCAACAACGAGGGCCAGTGGACCGGCGGGCCGGACGGCATTTCGGTGCCTGGCTTCGCCGTGTTCGGCTTTGAAATCACCGGCGAAAAATCGTGGTACGCCGTGGCTGCCGCCTTGCTGCTGCTGGTGACCTGGTTCGCGCTGAACCTGATCGATTCGCCGGTGGGCCGCGCGCTGCAGGCCATCCACGGTTCCGAAGTCGCTTCGCGCGTGGTCGGCATCGACACGACACGCTTCAAGGTGCGGGTGTTCGTGCTGTCGGCCGTGGTGGCCAGCATCGCGGGCAGCATCAGCGCGCACTACATCGGCTTCATCACGCCCAATATGGCGGGCTTCTTCCACTCCATCGAGCTGGTGACGATGGTGGTGGTGGGCGGCATGGCGTCGGTGTTCGGCTCCATCCTCGGCGCCGCGCTGCTGACCTTGCTGCCGCAGCTGCTGTCCGCCTTCGAAGGCTGGGAAGTGGTGGTGTTCGGCGCCATCCTGATGCTGACCATGATCTTCCTGCCGCGCGGCCTGGTGCCGTCGCTGGCGCGCCGCCGCAGCAAGCCGGCGCCGGCCGAAGGCGCTGCGCTGCAGCTGGTGAAGAAGCAGGGAGGCGGCCATGCTTGAGATCCGCAACCTGAGCAAGAGCTTCGGCGGCGTGCACGCGGTGCAGGACGTGAGCTTTGCCATCAAGGAGGGCTCCATCCATTCGGTGATCGGTCCCAACGGCGCCGGCAAGACCACGCTGTTCAACCTGATCACCGGCGTCTACACGCCGACCAGGGGCGAGATCCTGCTGCGCGGCGAGAACGTGGCCGGCATGTCGCCGGACGCGCTGGCGCGGCGCGGCATGAGCCGCACCTTCCAGAACCTGCAGATCTGCCTGAACATGACGGCCATCGACAACGTGATGGTGGGCGCGCACCTGCGCCTGAACCAGAACCTGTTCGCGTCCATGCTGCGCCTGCCGTCGGTGCGCAAGGCCGACCGGGTGTGCCGCGACGAGGCCGCGCAGCTGATGGATTTCGTCGGCGTGGGCCAGTATGTGGACGCCGACTCGACCCAAATGCCGTACGGCGCGCTGAAACGGCTGGAGATCGCGCGGGCGCTGGCGGCGCGGCCGAAAGTGCTGCTGCTGGACGAACCGGCCGCTGGCCTGAACCACACCGAGACCGGCGAGATCGAGGCCTTGATCCGCAAGGTGGCGCAGTCCGGCGTGACGGTGGTGCTGGTGGAGCACGACATGAAGCTGGTGATGAATCTATCCGACCATATCCTGGTGCTGGACTACGGCAAGAAGCTGGCCGAAGGCACGGCGGCCGAAGTGCGCGCCAATCCGGACGTGGTGGCGGCCTATCTGGGAGCGGCAGCATGAGGGATGCCATGACGAACAATACCGACGTGACGGTGAAGCCGCTGGTGCTCGAAATCAAAGGGCTCACCAGCCACTATGGCCGTATCCAGGCGCTGCACGGCATCGACATCGAAGTGCGCCAGGGACAGCTGGTGGCGCTGGTGGGCGCCAACGGCGCGGGCAAGACCACGCTGCTGCGCGCCATCTCCGGCGTGCAGCCTATCAGCGGCGGCAGCATCCACTTCAGCGGCCAGGACGTGAGCCGCGCCAGCGCGGACAAGCGCGTGCGCGCCGGCATCTGCCAGGTGCCGGAAGGGCGCCAGGTGTTCGGCCCCATGTCGGTGCAGGACAACCTGCTGCTGGGCGCCTACACCCGGCCCAAGGGCGAGGTGGAGGCGGAGATGGAGCGCATGTACCAGCTGTTCCCGATCTTGAAAGAAAAGCGCCTTCTCCTGGCGGGCACGCTGTCAGGCGGCCAGCAGCAGATGCTGGCCATGGCGCGCGCGCTGATGGGCAAGCCTTCGGTGCTGCTGCTCGATGAACCCAGCATGGGACTGGCGCCGCTGCTGATCGCCGAGATCTTCCGCATCGTCGCCAGCCTGCGCGACCAGGGCAT
>NZ_BAAKJE010000038.1:0-243 GCF_059704565.1 Massilia sp. NBRC 108631 | reverse complement strand
CGACGACAAGGCCGGCATCGAGGCCGACATCGCCAAGTGGTTCGACATCTTCCCGCGCCTGAAAGAGCGCTCGGCGCAGCTGGCCGGCACCCTGTCGGGCGGCGAGCAGCAGATGCTGGCCATGGCGCGCGCGCTGATGGGCAAGCCTTCGGTGCTGCTGCTCGATGAACCCAGCATGGGACTGGCGCCGCTGCTGATCGCCGAGATCTTCCGCATCGTCGCCAGCCTGCGCGACCAGGGCAT
>NZ_BAAKJE010000037.1:0-3178 GCF_059704565.1 Massilia sp. NBRC 108631 | reverse complement strand
TGACTTGTAAGCTTTGCAGCGCTCTGGCGCTGCAACAGCTTTAAAACTTGGAAGAATTCAGATTTATTATGTAGCGATTGCGTATCAACTACGCACAACATGCGCACTTCTCGCCTACAACTTATCAATGTTATAGGGACAAGCCTTACGGGCAATTAGTACTGGTTAGCTTAATGCATTACTGCACTTCCACACCCAGCCTATCAACGTCCTGGTCTCGAACGACCCTTCAAGGAGCTTAAAGCTCCGGGAAATCTCATCTCAAGGCAAGTTTCCCGCTTAGATGCTTTCAGCGGTTATCTCTTCCGAACTTAGCTACCCGGCAATGCCACTGGCGTGACAACCGGTACACCAGAGGTTCGTCCACTCCGGTCCTCTCGTACTAGGAGCAGCCCCCTTCAAATTTCCAACGCCCACGGCAGATAGGGACCAAACTGTCTCACGACGTTTTAAACCCAGCTCACGTACCACTTTAAATGGCGAACAGCCATACCCTTGGGACCGGCTACAGCCCCAGGATGTGATGAGCCGACATCGAGGTGCCAAACTCCCCCGTCGATATGAACTCTTGGGAGGAATCAGCCTGTTATCCCCAGAGTACCTTTTATCCGTTGAGCGATGGCCCTTCCATACAGAACCACCGGATCACTATGTCCTACTTTCGTACCTGCTCGACTTGTCGGTCTCGCAGTTAAGCACGCTTATGCCATTGCACTATTAGCACGATGTCCGACCGTACCTAGCGTACCTTCGAACTCCTCCGTTACACTTTAGGAGGAGACCGCCCCAGTCAAACTGCCTACCATGCACTGTCCCCGATCCGGATTACGGACCAAGGTTAGAACCTCAAACAAACCAGGGTGGTATTTCAAGGTTGGCTCCACGAGAACTGGCGTCCCCGCTTCAAAGCCTCCCACCTATCCTACACAGATTGGTTCAAAGTCCAATGCAAAGCTACAGTAAAGGTTCATGGGGTCTTTCCGTCTAGCCGCGGGTAGATTGCATCATCACAAACACTTCAACTTCGCTGAGTCTCGGGAGGAGACAGTGTGGCCATCGTTACGCCATTCGTGCAGGTCGGAACTTACCCGACAAGGAATTTCGCTACCTTAGGACCGTTATAGTTACGGCCGCCGTTTACTGGGACTTCAATCAAGAGCTTGCACCCCATCATTTAATCTTCCAGCACCGGGCAGGCGTCACACCCTATACGTCCACTTTCGTGTTTGCAGAGTGCTGTGTTTTTATTAAACAGTCGCAGCCACCAGTTTATTGCAACCCTTTCGCCCTACTGAAGTAAATCAGCCAAGCTACCGGGGCGTACCTTTTCCCGAAGTTACGGTACCAATTTGCCGAGTTCCTTCTCCCGAGTTCTCTCAAGCGCCTTAGAATACTCATCTCGCCCACCTGTGTCGGTTTGCGGTACGGTCTCGTATGACTGAAGCTTAGAGGCTTTTCTTGGAACCACTTCCGATTGCTACGTGAACAAGTTCACTCGTCCCACTCCCTTGAATTACGCGCCCGGATTTGCCTAAGCGCCTTCTATGAAGCAGAAACTGACTATTCCAACAGTCAGACAACCTTCCGCGATCCGTCCCCCCATCGCATCATACGACGGTGCAGGAATATTAACCTGCTTCCCATCAGCTACGCATCTCTGCCTCGCCTTAGGGGCCGACTCACCCTGCTCCGATGAACGTTGAACAGGAAACCTTGGGCTTACGGCGTGGGGGCTTTTCACCCCCATTATCGCTACTCATGTCAGCATTCGCACTTCTGATACCTCCAGCATCCTTTACAAGACACCTTCGCAGGCTTACAGAACGCTCTCCTACCATATGCATAAATGCATATCCGCAGCTTCGGTGACTGGCTTAGCCCCGTTACATCTTCCGCGCAGGACGACTCGATCAGTGAGCTATTACGCTTTCTTTAAATGATGGCTGCTTCTAAGCCAACATCCTGACTGTTTTAGCCTTCCCACTTCGTTTTCCACTTAGCCAATCTTTGGGACCTTAGCTGGCGGTCTGGGTTGTTTCCCTCTTGACGCCGGACGTTAGCACCCGACGTCTGTCTCCCAAGCTCGCACTCATCGGTATTCGGAGTTTGCAATGGTTTGGTAAGTCGCGATGACCCCCTAGCCATAACAGTGCTCTACCCCCGATGGTGATACTTGAGGCACTACCTAAATAGTTTTCGGAGAGAACCAGCTATTTCCAAGTTTGTTTAGCCTTTCACCCCTACCCACAGCTCATCCCCTAATTTTTCAACATTAGTGGGTTCGGTCCTCCAGTGCGTGTTACCGCACCTTCAACCTGGCCATGGGTAGATCACTTGGTTTCGGGTCTACACCCAGCGACTGGCGCCCTGTTCGGACTCGATTTCTCTACGGCTCCCCAATCTGGTTAACCTTGCCACTGAATGTAAGTCGCTGACCCATTATACAAAAGGTACGCAGTCACGGAACAAGTCCGCTCCTACTGTTTGTATGCACACGGTTTCAGGATCTATTTCACTCCCCTCCCGGGGTTCTTTTCGCCTTTCCCTCACGGTACTGGTTCACTATCGGTCGATTACGAGTATTTAGCCTTGGAGGATGGTCCCCCCATATTCAGACAGGATTTCTCGTGTCCCGCCCTACTTGTCGCATACTTAGTTCCACACATCGCATTTCGTGTACGGGGCTATCACCCGCTATGGCCGCCATTTCCAGAGCGTTCCACTATGCGTCATGCTAAATCATGCAGGCTCATCCCATTTCGCTCGCCACTACTTTGGGAATCTCGGTTGATTTATTTTCCTGCAGCTACTTAGATGTTTCAGTTCGCCGCGTTCGCTTTGCATGCCTATGTATTCAGCATGCAATGACCTAAAAGGCCGGGTTTCCCCATTCGGAAATCCTCGGATCAAAGCTTGTTTGTCAGCTCCCCGAGGCTTATCGCAGACTTCTACGTCCTTCATCGCCTGTAATCGCCAAGGCATCCACCATGTGCACTTATTCACTTGTCCCTATAACATTGATTCCTTGCGAGATTACATCCGTCTACAAAGAACCGTCATAAAGCAAGAAGTACTACGTTGTTGCGTTTGTTGATACATACAATCACTACCCTCGTTCAATCTTGCGATCAAACGAAAATAATAAATCTTTACTTCTTCCAAATTTTTAAAGAACGAT
>NZ_BAAKJE010000036.1:0-35996 GCF_059704565.1 Massilia sp. NBRC 108631 | reverse complement strand
GGCGTTGCGGGCCTGCTCGGCCTCGGCCAATTCCAGGCGCGCCGCGTTCAGCTTGTCGGCCATGTCGGCCAGGGTGCTGCTGTAGTCGGTGCCCTGGCGCGGCAACAGGCCCATGTTCTGGATCTTGAAGTCTTTCAGCGCGTTCTCGCCGGCGGCCAGCTTTTCCTCGTAGCTCTTGATCTGGTCTTCAATGAACTGCACCGCCTTGTCCGACTCCAGCTTCTTGCCGCCGAAGCTGCCTTCGACGAACAGGGTCAGCAGCGATTGCACGATCTGCTTGCCCAGCTTGGGATCGGGATTGTTATAGGAAATGGTGTAGATGTCGTCGCGCTCGGTGCCGGTCACCTTGATCTGCGCGGTCAGCTCGTCGACCAGTTTTTCGTGCTCCTGCACCGTCTTGGTCTTGATGTCCAGGTCGACGCTGCGCATGACCTTTTCCACATTGGGACGGCTGATCAGCGTGCGGCGCATGAATTGCACCTGCTGTTCCACGTTGGGCACGCTGGTCATGCCCGACAGCAAGGGCCGCAGAATGCTTTGCGTATCGACGTACACGCGCGCCGACGCCTGATAATCGTCGGGCATCCGGTAGACCACCGCCCAGCCAACGACCGCCACCACCCAGGAGATCGCCACGGCGTACCAGCGGTACTTGCCGATAGCTTTGAGGAAGGTTAAGAGCAGTGCCTGTAATTCCGCCATATTGTCTATCTCGCCTAATGAATTGCTGCGCGCATCGCACTTGCTTAAAATGCATCAAATCGCACCTATGATACATGAGTTTGCAAGCCATGTTACTACTAAATGGCGCCGCATCCGCCCCCTGTGTGGCAGCCGACAGACAGCTTTGCGCATTTAACTCCGTGAAATATCTATTTCCAAAGAGGCAAGCATAATTGTGACACAAGCGGCGCCGGAATTGTTGTGCGAAAGACAGCTAATTGCAGCAAAAATCTGCTATCGTTGTTGCGCCATGACTACATAGAGCATTATGAATTTCCGCCCATCACTAATATTACTTTGGAGCATCGTCTGCGCCGGATTTTCGACGCTGGCGCCGTTCGCCGCGGGCGCCGACTTGTCCACCGTGATTGCCGCAGTCAAGCCCTCGGTGGTGGGGGTCGGCAGCTACCAGCGCTTGCGCAGCCCGGCCGCCGTGTTCAACGGCACCGGCGTGGTGCTGGGCGACGGCTTGAGCGTGGTCACCAATGCCCACGTGGTGCCGGAATTCAGCGACGGCGACCAGAAGGAAACGCTGGGCGTGCTGATCGCCGGCGAAGGCACGGCCTTCAGTTTCCGCCCGGCCACCGTGGTGGCGGTCGATAAGGAACACGACCTGGCTCATTTGCGCCTGAGCGGCGCGCCGCTGCCGGCGCTCAAGCTGGGCGACTCGTCCGGGCTGCGCGAAGGACGCGAGCTGGCCTTCACCGGTTTTCCGCTGGGCATGGTGCTGGGCCTGCATCCGGTCACCCACCGCGCCATGCTGTCGGCCATCACCCCCATCATCCTGCCGTCGGCCAATTCGCGCCAGCTCGACGCGCGCGCCGTGGCCGCGCTGCAGCGCGCGCCCTTCAACATCCTGCAACTGGACGGCACCGCCTACCCCGGCAGTAGCGGCAGCCCGCTGTACGACCCGGCCGACGGCAGCGTGGTCGGCATCATCAACATGGTGTTCATCAAGGGGCTGAAAGAAAGCGCCATCACCAGCCCCAGCGGCATCACCTACGCCATTCCGGCGCGCTATGTGCAGGAACTGTTGCAGAGAAAAGTGCCCTGACAAAAATTTTAGCCCGGTCCCGGCTATCGCCGCAGGGGCTGGTATAGAATAGGCATGCAAAAATGCTACATAAAATACCATGCATCTTGCCCAAAAGAATTTCAGAATTTCCTATCCCAAGAAGAGGACATGCACGTGAACACTCCCATGACGAAATGGCTGGCCTGCGGCGCCCTGGCGCTATCCGCGCTGGCACTCGGCGGCTGCGCCACCAAGCAAGTGCTGCCGCAAGAAGCGACGCCGGCCACCGATTACCTGATCGGCCCGGGCGACAACCTCAGCATCGTCGTGTGGCGCAATCCGGAAGTGTCGCAAGGCGTGCCGGTACGCCCCGACGGCAAGATCACCACCCCGCTGGTGGAAGACCTGCAAGCCAGCGGCAAGACCTCCACCGAACTGGCGCGCGACATTGAGAAGGCGCTGTCGAAGTTCATCCAGCAGCCGGTGGTAACGGTGATTGTGACCGGTTTCGTCGGCGTGTACAGCGAACAGATCAAGGTGATCGGCCAGGCCGCCCGCCCGCAGGCACTGCCCTACCGGCGCGACATGTCGCTGCTGGACGTGCTGATCGCGGTCGGCGGCGTCACCGACTTTGCCGCCGGCAACCGCGCCATCATCCTGCGCACTGTGGACGGCAAACAACAAAAGCTGAACGTGCGCCTGAATGACCTGATCAAGGACGGCGACATTTCGGCCAACCTGCCGATGCGCCCGGGCGACGTGCTGGTGGTGCCGGAGAGCTACTTCTGATACTCTCGCGACATAGTGTCGAGAATTCTTACAGTTTTTGCGGTAGAGTCGCCAGGTTATGGCACGGCACCAGGGA
Organism: Massilia sp. NBRC 108631; assembly: GCF_059704565.1. Taxonomy (NCBI): domain Bacteria; kingdom Pseudomonadati; phylum Pseudomonadota; class Betaproteobacteria; order Burkholderiales; family Oxalobacteraceae; genus Massilia; species Massilia sp. NBRC 108631. Next base: position 33,393 of record NZ_BAAKJE010000036.1, on the reverse strand, counting down.
TTTTTCGCTAACTCCTTGATTTATATCAAGTTCCGTGTACACCAAGTGAATGGGAACAAATATTGCTTTGTTTCCCTTCATAACCAGACCTTGGCCTCCGGGCCGACCGCTTACCTAGGATACAGACGTGGCTAACTCAGAACAGCACAACGGCGACAACGGCGCTACGCCGCCGCCATCCGCAGCGTCCGGCACGGCCGCCGAAGCCGGCGCGGCCAAACCGGCGTTCGCCGGTGCCGCGCGGCGCCGCTTCGCCACCAAGGGCGCGGCTGCGGTCGGCGCCATCCTGACCGTGAAAAGCCAGCCGGGCATGGCGTGCAGCATCTGCCATTCGCCGTCCGGTTTCGCGTCGGGCAACCTGAACAGCCGCGCGCCGGAAGCCGTGGTATGCGAGGGCCTGTCGCCCGGCTACTGGAAGAACCACACCGGTTCCTGGCACTCAAGCTGCGCGCCCAGCATGAAGTTCCAGCGGCGTTTCAATTGCTCGAGCAGCAGCGGCTTCTACAACAAGAGCATGCTGACCATGCTGTCGCACCAGGATTGCGACCAGGACAATGTCGCCATGCACATCGTGGCGGCCTACCAGAACGCGCTCAAGGGCTACACCTCCTTCCTCAAGCCGGACCGCGTGCAGGCGATCTGGAACGAATACTGGCGCACCGGCGGCTCGGGCCGCGGCTATTACACCCCCATGGCCGGCAAGAAATGGTACGGCCCGCAAATCGTCGCCTACCTGCGCGGCACCATGGACTGACACGGCCGCATGCTGACTGAGCCGGTTTTGCCATGTGGCGCCTGATGGCTGGCCAGCGGCTGCGCAGCCGCAGCTGGGATGGCGAAGAGTTCGTGCTGTACAACAATCTGTCGGGCGATACCCATCTGCTTGACGCCGCTTCCATTGAAGTCCTGAACGCGCTGCAGCGCGGCGCGGCCGGTACGGCCGTGCTCGCTGACGCCCTGCAGCTCGACAGCACCGAGCTGGCCCAGCTGGAGGAACTGCTGGACGAGCTGCGCGCCCTCAACCTGGTGGAAGCGTCCGGCACGCTGGACCCGCGCGCATGCTGACCTTGTCTTCGCTGACGCCGGCCGAACTGGCGCGGCGCCTGGCGCACGGCGGCATCGTGCTGCAGACCGGGGCCTACACCACCCATCTGGAAAGCGGCGTGCCCAGCGTAGCGCACGGCCTGAGCCTGCTGTACGGCGCTTATCCGCTGCATGATGCGTGCGCCTTCGCCGATTTCCATCTGCGGGTAGTGCGGCCGGGCGGCCCGCGCCGCTGGTGGCGGCCGCAAGTGATGCTGATGCACAACGGCACCTCAATGTTCAAACCGCTGCCGCTGGCGCAAGCCTTCCCTATGTTTGAATGGGGCCTGAACTGGTGTGTGTCGAGCCGGGCGCACGACTGCCTGATCATCCACGCTGCCGTACTCGAGCGCAACGGCCGCGCGCTGATCCTGCCCGCGCCACCCGGTTCCGGCAAGAGCACCCTGTGCGCGGCGCTGGCGCACCGGGGCTGGCGCCTGCTGTCGGACGAACTGGCGCTAGTGCAGCTGACAGACGGCCGCCTGCAGCCCCTGCCTCGGCCGGTCAGCCTGAAAAACGCATCGATCCCGCTGATGCAGGCCTACCTCGGCGACGTTGTGTTCAGCCCGCCTGTGGCCGACACCGTCAAAGGCACGGTCGCGCACCTGCAGGCGCCGGCCGACAGCGTGGCACGCGCGGCCGAGCGCGCCGCGCCGGGCTGGATCGTGTTCCCGCGCTACCAGGCCGGGGCCGCTACCGAACTGGCGCCGCTGCCCAAAGCCGGCACGGTGCTGCGCGTAGCCCAGAATTCCTTCAATTACAGCCTGCTGGCCGAACCCGGCTTTGACGCCATGGCCGACCTGGTGGGCGCCTCGGCTTGCTACAGCTTTGTCTACAGCCGGCTGGACGAGGCGGTCGAGCTGTTCGCACGCCTGGCGGAGCAGCCATGAGCGCCGTTTCCGCGGCCCCGCTGGCGGTGCTGGCCTTCCGCCAGCCCGCGCTGCTGGCCGGCTACGGCGAGGCCGAATGGAACCTGCTGCTGCGCCAGTGCGCCAGCGCCAACCTGCAGCCGCGCCTGTACTACCTGCTGCGCGAGCGCGGCGAACTGGAGCGGGTGCCGGCCCCGGCGCGGCGCCACCTCGAATGGTCGCGCACGGTGGCCGAACGGCACAGCCAGGCGGTGCGCTGGGAAGTGGCGCAGATCCGCCACGCGCTGGCCGGGCTGGACACGCCGCTGATCCTGCTCAAGGGGGCGGCGTACGCGCTGGCCGGCTTGCCGCCGGCCAGCGGCCGGCTGTTTTCCGACATCGACATCCTGCTGCCGAAGGACAAGCTGGACGACGCCGAGATGGCGCTGATGCTGCACGGCTGGGCCAGCACCCATCTGGACGAATACGACCAGCGCTACTACCGCCAGTGGATGCACGAGCTGCCGCCGATGGAGCACGTCAAGCGCCGCACCGCCATCGATGTGCACCACGCCATCCTGCCGCAGACCGCGCCGGTGCACCCCGACCCGGTCCGGCTGCGCGCCGCCGCGCAGGAACTGCCGGGCCACCCCGGCCTGCTGATCCTGGCGCCGCCGGACCTGGTGCTGCACAGCGCCACCCACCTGTTCTTCGACGGCGAGCTGGAACACGGCTTGCGCGACCTGGTCGACCTGGACGGCCTGCTGCGCCACTACGGCGCCGAGCCCGGCTTCTGGCCGGCGCTGCAGGAGCGCGCCGCCCAGCTGCAGCTGCAGCGGCCGCTGTTCTACGCGCTGCGCTACTCGGCGCAGCTGCTGCACACGCCGCTGCCGCCGGCGGCGCTGGCGGCGGCCGAACCGGGCCGCCCCGGCGCCCTGCTGCTGCGGCTGATGGACGCGCTGTACGGCCGCGCGCTGCTGCCGGCCCACGCCAGCTGCGACGACGCTTTCACGCCGGCCGCGCGCTTCCTGCTGTACATCCGTGCCAACTGGCTGCGCATGCCGCCGCTGCTGCTGGCACGCCACTTGTTTCACAAAGCTTTTCTGTCACCCAAAGACAAAGATCAAGCCGCGCAGCCCTGACTGCTCTACAATCAAGCATGGCCTTGCCATCACAGGAGCGCAGCATGTCCGCACCTTCCTCCCGCATTTCCCGCCCCACCCGCTTGCGCGCCGCACTGCGGCCGGCGGCCCTGCTGGCCGGCCTGCTGGGACTGGTTTCCTCGGCTGCGGCAGGGACCCCGTCCGAGGCAGCGGCGGCAGTGGCGGCAACGGCGGCAGCGCCGCGCAGCGCAGCCCCGGCGGCCGTGGCTGAACTGCTGGCGACTGCCGCGCGGCTCGAGCACGGCGAGGGAGTGCCGCGCGACATGCCGCAAGCGCTGGCACTGTACTGCCGCGCCGCGCGCCAGGGCGACCCGCAAGGGCAGTACGCGCTGGGCTGGATGCTGGCCAACGGCCGTGGCGCGGCGCGCGACGACGGCGCCGCCGCCCAGCTGTTCGGGATGGCCGCCGCGCAGGGCCACCCGCAAGCGCAAGCCATGCTGCACATGACCAACGCCTCGCTCAGCACGCCGCTGCCGGCCTGCATGCTGCCCGACACGCCGTTTGCCCCCATGCCGCCCGAGCAGGCCGCGCCCTACCCGCAGGCCAGCAAGCAAATCGGCGCGCTGGTGGACTTGCTGGCGCCGCAGTTCGATATCGATCCCAAGCTGGCCATGGCCATCATCGCCATCGAGTCCGGCTTCAACACGCGCGCAGTGTCGCCCAAGAACGCGCAAGGGCTGATGCAGCTGATCCCGGAAACGGCGGAACGCTTCCGCGTGAAAGACGCGTTCGACGCCGAGCAGAACATCCGTGGCGGCCTGGCCTACCTGCGCTGGCTGCTGGGCTACTTCCGCGGCGACGTGCAACTGGTGGCGGCCGCCTACAATGCCGGTGAGAAGGCAGTCGACCGCTACAAGGGCGTGCCGCCGTACGCTGAAACACAGGAATACGTGAAACGGCTGGCGCGGCTGTACAAGCATGCGCTGCATCCGTATCCGGCCGGGGCGGCTGCCACCGGCGCGCTGAAAAAGCCCTGATTACCGGCCCTGAACTACCGGCCCTGAAATGAAAAAACCCGCCCGGTTGCCCGGGCGGGTCAGTCTGGCTGCGCGCGGCGCCATGCCGCGCGGTGCCGGATTACTTCTGCTTGCGGCGGCGCAGCGCTGCCAGGCCAGCCAGGCCCAGGCCGAAGATGGCCAGCGAGGTTGGCTCAGGGATGGCGGCGCCGGTTACATGGCCGCTGGCCAGTACGGTCGAGTCAGCCACTTGATTGGCTGGCTTGAAACCCTGGAAGGTCGATGTCAGCAGCAGATCGCGCGAGTTGCCGTTTTCATCTACCAGGCCATCGGTGTCCAGCTTGGTCTGCCAGCTGCCGCCGGTCACGTTCAGGTAGCCGCCCGAAGCACCGGTGATGCCGTTTTCGTTGAAGAAGCCGCTGTAGGTGGCGCTGTTGTTACCGCCCAGGATACCGGTGGCGAACACCGCGTCCAGTACCAGCGTGCCGCCGCTGATACCGTTGTAGTCGTACTGGCCGGTACGGCCGGCGGTGCCCTGGATGGCGCTGTAGTCGCTGTTGTTTTCAAACATTTTCAGCCAGCCGCCGGCAGCCAGCACCTGGTCGATCACGCCGCCGGCGCCGCCCAGCACGGTACGCTGCACGTCATAGTCGCGCAGGCCGCCGAAAATACCGGTCAGGAACTTGCCGCCCTGGCCAGCAACATACTGGATGGCGTTGTCCGACACGCGGGTGATGCTGGCGATCGAGAAGATACCCCAGCTGTCTTCATTGTAGGCGCTGATGGCGGCGGCACCTGGTGCGGTGACCGCGTCGCAACCGGCGGCGTCGGTGCAATTGGCCGTGTAGCGCGCGGTCGCGCTGTCATAGGCGTTGAAGGTGAACTTCAGGTCGCCGGCGACCAGTTCAACCGCTTGAGCCGAACCTGCTGCGCCGAACGCCAGTGCCACGCCAGCTGCCAGTGCGGATATTTTCTTGAGATTCATTCTTTTCTCCAGTTGTTGGTAAGGGCGCTGTCAGTAGCGTCACACCGAGGTATAAAGCAATCGTCGTGCCAGCGATATGAAAAACCGCCCTCAAACCGCGCCCCGCCTAGCGAACACAGGGGGTCCAGGTTTTCCTTACCGCCGCGAACATTTGCCGATGCCACCCGCGCTGTAAAGAATTTCGACAGCCCGTGTGACATTTGTTGCCCGTCGGACATTGCGCGGTCCGCAGCGCCCATTGCAGCCGATTTACCAGGCAAAACGGCGCCATGCAGGCGCACAAGCAGCGAAATCCGTGGCGCGGCAAGAGCGCGCATGTAAAGAAAGTCGACAGCCGGTCCGCTGTGCAGACCAGGGCGCTTGCGCTACTATGGCATTGTCAAACAGTAACGAGCCCAGCCGCCACGCGCGGCGCCGTCCAACCACACATGCAAAGGGTTTTTCCGCCATGGCTAACGCATTCGACTATGACCGTTTCGTCACCCGCAATGAGGGTTATATAGACAAGGCCACGCAAGCCAAAATACGCGACACCCGGCTGCTGTTCGCCGGCTGCGGACTGGGCAGCCCGGTCGCCATCTGCGCCGCGCGCAGCGGCTTCCAGCATTTCGTGCTGATCGACGGCGACACCATCGACGCGCACAACCTGAACCGCCAGTTCTACGACCAGGACGATATCGGCCAGCCCAAGGTGGAAGCGCTGAAGAAGCACATCCTGCGCATCAACCCGCAAGCCCGGGTGGAAACCCACTACAAGATGCTGGACAAGGACAACGCGGCCGAACTGGTGGGCAAGGTCGACATCGTGTTCGACACCATCGACTTCGTCGACCTGGAAGCGGTGCTGGCGCTGCACATGGCCGCCACCATGCAAGGCAAGCCCATCTTCACCGCCATCAACGTCGGCTTCGGCGCCGCCGTGCTGTACTTCCCGGCCGGCGCGGCCGAGTCGCTGCCGGCCATCCTGCAACGCGATGTGGAGGCCGCCGCGGCGGAGGGCAACCTGAACTACACCGCCGTGTTCGGACGCGTGATGGCGCGCATCGGCGCCCACCTGGACGAGCAGGTGGTGCGAGAAGTGGCGCGCGCGCTGACCATCATGGACGACGGGCGTCCCTGCCCGGCTTCGCAGATCGCGGTGGGCACGTTCTCGGTGGCGGCGCTGGCGGTGACCATGATGCACGACATGCTGGCCGGACTGCCGGTCGAGAGTGCGCCCAATATCGTGGTGCACAGCTTCCGCAACCACGTCACCAAGAAGATCAGGATCAGCGCCGACTAAGCCGGGCCGCGTCAGGAGCGCGGCCGCACCGTGCGCGGATGCTTGCGCGCCGGGTTGCGCTGCCAGGCCAGCCTTGGCAGCAGCGCCTGCGGGCGCTCGTGCAACCAGGCCGACAGCTTCGGGTTGTCGGCCGCCAGCTTGGCTTCCAGCATGTGCAAGTCGAGCACGTACGGCACCACGGCGCCGTAGTAGTCGGCCGGCGGGCCGATCGGCTGAAAACCGAAGCCCATGCGCTGCAGCGACTGCGCCAGCGCGCGCTCCATGGCGGCATACCAGTAGCGGATGCCGACGTTGCGGCTGTGGCGGAACATTTCCCGGTACATGCCGAACAGCAGCATGGGCGAATCGCGGCGCCGCTCGCCATGCCGGCGCTCGGCCGCCGGCACCAGCGGCGGCAGGCCCGGCACGCCGTCCAGGCTGTCGGCGCGGCGACGGCGATGCTCCTTGCGCACCACCAGGCGGGAAATCTCGCAGGCCAGCTCGCGCGGCGGATGGTCGAAATGGTCGAACACGGCGCAGTGGCGCTCGAAGGGATAGGGCTGCTCGGCGTCCGGCTGCACCAGGCGCACCGTGCCGATCAGCTTTTCATCCATGGAGTAGGCGGCGATGTGCACCGCGCGGGTCTCGTACTCGTCAAGCTCCATGCCGCCGGCCTGCTCGGCCTGCGGCAGGAAGGCGCACTCGATGCAGTACACGTCGTAGCGCAGCTTGAAGATATCGTGCGGCACCTTGCCGTGCTGGTCGCCGCGAAAGGAACGGAAAATATTACGGTTGGCGTGGTCCACCGTTTCGAAATGGGCTTGATATTCCTGGCGGGAAAGTACGCTGCGGTAGCCTGGTCCTGCAAATACGTGCGCCATACAGCGAATTCTCCTACGGGTTTCATTTCTTTCTGGTGCGCCCGATCATGAACGTGGCTACCATGGTTTTCACCACCGTCCAGAAAGGGATAGGCTCGTCATTGAACCAAGCAGCCAGAAAACGGTTTTCCTGCTTCAATCGTTCGTACAGTTCATCCAGGTCCACCATATGGGGCGTTACCGGCCCGTAATAGTCGACCTGCGGCCCGATGGGGACGAAACGGAACCCCATCTTGTCGAGCGAGCGCGCCAGCGAGCGCTCCATGGCGGCATACCAGTAACGGATGCCATGCTTGCGGCTATAACGGTACATCTCGCGGTACAGCCCCAGCAGCAGCAGCGGACTGTTGGTGCGCTGCTCCTTGCCGCTGGGCGGCTTGATCGCAGCCGGCCCGCCCTTTTGCTCGATAAACTCCTTCGACACGCCTTCCAGCGTATCGCCGCGCCGCCGCCGGTGGGTCTTCTTCACCACCAGGCGCGACACCTCGCCGGCCAACTCGCGCGGCGGCATAGTGAAATCCTCAAACACCGTGCAGTGCGACTCGAAGGGATACACCTGCCCCTCCCCCGGCTGCACCAGGCGCACCGTGCCCACCATGGCCTGGTCCAGCGTGTAGGCAGCGAAATGGATCGAACACGGGTCGTACTCGTCCGTTTCCTTGCCTTCATCAAACTCGGCCGCGTCCAGGTAATGGCATTCCAGGCAATACACTTCGTAGCGCAGGCGATAGATCTCGGCCAACACGGCCGAATCCGTTACGCCTTTCATGACGCTGGCAAAGTCGAAATACGGGATGAGAATGTCGCGCTTGCCGAATATTCGCTCGAGCAGCATTGTGCGTTCCTTATCTGCACATCAGTCGGGCGCCGGGCACTGGCTCACCACATGCAAGCCAAAGCTCAGGCGCAAAGATAACCTATTTCCGGCCAGCACGCACATGCAAATTCAACCGTGCGCGCGGGCGCAAGCCGCTGTGCATGCGGCTTGCGGACCCGGAGGGGGGCGGATCAGAGCTGTTTCAGCAGGGCCCGCGCTTCGTCCGCCTGCGGGAATGTCTTGCCTGTAGCCAACAGCTGTTCCAGTTCCTTGCGTGCGCCTGCCTTGTCGCCCGACTTGCTCAGCGCGGCCGCGTAGTGATAGCGGATCTCGCCGTTGCCGGCTGCGGCAGCGGCCGCTTTTTGCAGCAGCGGCAGGCCGCGCGCGACATCGCCCTGCTCGACCAGGATCCAGCCCAGCGTGTCCATGATGGCCGGATGGCCGGGCACCAGCTTGTCCGCCTGCTCGGCCGCAGCCAGCGCGCGCTTGTCCTTGACCTGCGCATACGCCTGCGCCAGGTTATTGTGGGCCACCGCGTTCTTCGGATTACTCTTCAGGATAGCTTCGAATTGCTCGATTGCAATCGGGTACTGCTTGGTGACCAGGCTGGTTTCAGCCTGGTACATGGCCACCGCCGGATCGTTCGGATTGTCCTTGCGCCAGCGCGCCACGACCTGCTCGGACTCCTTGACCTTGCCGCTGGCGCGGTAGGCGTCGGCCAGCTTGATGGCAAAGCCGGGCGCCTTGCCCAGCGCCAAGGCTTTCTCATACAGCGGCGGCGCCAGCGCCACCTTGCCCTGCGCGGCCAGGATGTCGCCTTCCATGGCGTAGCCGGCCGGCAATTTTGCATGCTGCTTCTGCACCAGGCGCGCCACCGCCAGCGCGGCATCGTGCTTGTTCTGGCGCACCAGCATGCCGGCCTGCATGACGTGCGCCTGGATCAGGTCGGGTTGCAGCTGCAGTGCCTTTTTCAAGTCATCGGCGGCGGCGGCCTCGTTCTTCAACTCCATGTGCACTTCGGCCAGGCGCAGCTGCACGCCCGGCGACTTCGGCAGCAGGCCGGCCAGCTTGCTGTACGACTCCAGCGCGCCGTTGACGTCCTTGGTGGCCAGTTGGCTCTGCGCCACCAGTTCGAGCACGTCGGTATTGGACGGATAGGTCGGCTGCAGCTTGCGCGCCAGGGTCAGCGCCTGCGCGGCCTTGCCGCTGCGCAGGTAATGCACGCCCAGACGGAGCGCCGGCTGCACCGCGTCCGGATGCTCGGCGCTGGCTTTTTCCAGCCAGCTGGTGACTTCGGCCTGCTGGCCCTGGGACGCTGCCAGCCCGGCCAGCGCGGTCATCGCGTCCAGGTTTTTCTTGTCCTTCTCCACCAGCGCCAGCAGGCGCTGCTTGGCCGCTTCCGGTTTTTTCTCGTACATGTCCAGTTGCACCAGCGCGGCCACGGCCGGGAAGAAGCCGGCTTGCTGCGTCAGCGCCTTTTCGAAGCTGGCGCGCGCGCCGGCGGCGTCGGCCTTGCCGAGCAGGGCCACCCCGGTCAGCTGCGACACTTCCGGGTTGTTCGGCTGGCTCTTGGCCAGCTGGGTGGCCGCCGCCAGCGCCTTGTCGAAATTGCGCAGGCCGATCTCGGCGCGGATCAGCGCGATGCCGGACTGCAGCGACTTGGTGTCCAGCGCGGCGGCCGCTTCCAGGTCGCTGATGCCTTGCGCCTGGTCGCCCTTGCCCAGCTTGCTCAAGCCCAGCGAGGTGCGCAACGAGGCCGTCTTCGGTTCCAGCGCGCTGGCTTTCTCGAAGTACTCGGTGGCCTTGTTGAAATCGCGCGCTTGCATATAGGACTCGCCGGCCAGGGCCAGCAGCTGCACGTCCGGCGTTTCGGTACTCTTCAGCGCGGGCGCCAGCACCGCCAGCGCATCCGGTGTCTGGCCGCCGCGCAGCAAGGTGGTGGCCAGCATCTTGCGGGCGTACAGGTTGTCCGGGTTTTTCTCCAGGTATTTGCGCAAGTGCTGCTCGGCCTGCTGCATGGAACCCAGGTTCAGGTTGACCGCGCCGGCCAGCAGGATGCTGGGCATGTGCTCGGGCGCCGCGCGCAGCACTTTCTGCAGCGACTCCAGGGCCGCCGCGTTCTTGCCCTGGGTAAAGTCCAGCAAGGCCTGGGTGTAAGTCACCATCATGCTGTTGGGGGTGGTCTTCTTGGCCGCCGCCAGGTCGGCCTGGGCCAGTTCGTACTTGCCGGAAGAGATTTCCAGGTAGGCTTTCTCGATGTGGGCCGAGCGGTGCGCCGGATTGGCCACCAGCACCTGTGAATACGCTTCCAGCGCCTGCTCGGGCTTGTTCTGGGCGCGCAGCAGGTCGGCCTTGAACAGCAGCGCCTCGTCGTTCTTGGGCGCCGCCGCGACCGCCTTCTCGGCATACGCCATGGCGGCGGCCGGGTCGCGCGCCAGGAACGCCACGCGGCCCAAGCCTACCAGCGCGGGCGCGAAGGCGGGCTGGCCTTGCAGCACCGATTCGAACACGGCCTTGGCCTCGTCGCGCTTGCCCAGCGCCAGCATGGCGTCGGCGCGCACGCTCAGCAGTTCGGCGCCGCCGGCCTTGGCTGCCGCCTCGGTTTCATCCAGCGCTTCCTTGAACTTGCCCTGCATCAGCAGCGCGCGCGCCAGCACCGGCATGGTTTGCGCTTCCGGGTACTTCAGGCCGATGGCCTTGCGGACTTCCTTCTCAGCGGCCAGCACGTCGCCGCCATCCAGCGACAGCCTGGCGAGCAGGTAGCGGGCCTCGCCGTCGTCCGGACTGGCCGCCAGCGCGTTCTTCAGCTGGATCATGGCGGCGGTGTTGTCGCCCTTCTGCTGGAATTGCTTGGCCTGCGCCACCAGCGTGGCCGCCGACTCCTCTTTCTTGCAGCCGCTCAACCCGGCGGTCAGGACACAAGCTCCGGTAATCACGGCGGCTGCCGTCAGTTTGTTCAGGCGATGCGACATATATTTCCTCTTGGTAACGGACGACAGGGCGGCCTATGGCCTCCCGTCATGTTGGCATGTTCACAGTTGTGTAGCAATAGCAATAACTCGTCCAGCAACAAATCGTGCCGGCGGAGCCTAGGCCGTCGTGCCGGGACGCTGGCGGAACCACTGCTCCAGCATCATCAGCACCCACACCATGGTGCCGTGGTAGCCGGCGTGCTCGGCCAGGTGCTGGTCCATCAGCTTGCCGATGAAGTCCGCGCGCACGATGCCGCGCCGCTTCAGGTCGCTCAAGCTGTCGGCCGCCAGCGCCTGCAGCTGCGGCGTCTGCTGCAGCCAGACGCCGAACGGCAGGCCGAAGCCGTGCTTTTGCTTGGTGATGATCTCGTTGGGCAGGAAGTCGCGCAGCGCTTCCTTGAAGAAATAGCGCAGCTGGGTGCCGTTCAGCTTCTGCTGCGGCGTCAGGCCGGCCGAGAAGGCCACCATCTGCTCGCTCAGGAAGGGGAACGCCACCTCCATGCCGGCCAGCTCGCACGCCTTCATCACTTTGGGCAGGTCGTTGTCGGCCAGGGTCACCTTCAGGTCCAGCGCCAGCATGCGGTTAATCAGGCTGGGGGCGTCGCTCAGGCCGTAGGTGGCGTTCAGGCCGGCCAGCGGCTGGCCGACGTCGGCGCCGGCCAGGAACTCGTCGGTGAAGACCTGGGTCGGGCCGTAGCGGCCCAGCAGGTTGTAGGTTTCCAGGCGCGCCGGCATCGGCACCGAGGCTTGCTCGATATAGCTGCGCGCCTTGCGCAACAGCTTGACGTGCTCGCCGCCCGGGAAGTTGAACACGGCCGGCTCCAGCAGCGCCTTGCGCAGCAGCGAGGGCACGCGCTCGTACAGCGCGAACACGTGCTGCTTGGAATAGCGCTCATTGCCGCCGAACAGCTCGTCGCCGCCGTCGCCGCCGAACATGCGCGCCACGCCGTCGGCGCGCGCCATGCGGGCGCAGTAGAAGGCCGGCACCGCCGAAGCGTTGCCGAAGGGCTGGTCGAACACTTGCGCCATCTGCGGGATGGCGTCGGCCACGTCGGCCGGGGTCACATAGTATTCATGGTGCTCGGTGCCGAAATGGCGCGAGGCAATGCGCGCGTATTCCATCTCGTCGTAGCCCTGGGCCTCGAAGCCGATCGAATAGGTCTTGGCCGGCTTGCCGCCCACCTCGCACAGGATGCCTGCCAGGGTCGAGCTGTCGGTGCCGCCGGACAGGAAGGCGCCCACCGGCTGGGTGCCGCAGGCGTCGCGCACGCTGCTGCGCAGCACGTCGCGGAACTGCTCCTTGAGTTCGCCGAACGGGCGGTTGCCGTTTTCCTGGAACTGCATGCGCCAGTAGGTCTGCTGCTCGACGCGGCCCTGGCGGTAGCGCAGATAGGTGCCCGGCAACAGGCGCTGCTGGTTCTGGTACACGGTGCCGGGCGCCGGCACCATGTGGAAGTACACGTAGTTGTACAGGCCCTGCGGATCCAGCTTGGCGGGCGTTTGCGGGTGGCGCACCAGGCTGTCGGCCGATGAGCCGAACACCAGCGTTTCGCCGGCCAGCTGCCAGGCCAGCGGATGCGTGCCCATGCGGTCGATGGCCAGCAGCGCCTCGCCGGCGCGCTCGTCCAGCACGGCCAGCGCGAAGGCACCCACCAGGCCGTTGCACAGCGCTTCGGCGCCCTGCTTCCACAAGGCCAGCAAGGCCGCGCCCATGCCTTCGGCCACGGCCTGCTCGCGGCGCGCGGCGTCGCGCAGCTGCACGTCGCCCCACAGCGCGAGCGAGACGCCGTCGCGCTGCAGGCTGTGGGCGCAGTCCACGCCCGCCGCCACCGCCAGCGCGCTGGCATTGCCCGCCAGGGCGTGCACGGCGCTGCCGTCGAAACGCGCCAGCGGCGCCGCCATCGCCTCGATCAGGGCGCGGTTTTCCGCCGCGCCGTGACCATGGCCCATCCAACCGCAAATACCGCTCATACACTGTCTCCAACTGGTTCGTCACTGAGCACATCGCTGCCGACGAGCACTTCCACCGCGCCGGGATGGCTGAGGAAGGCGCCGGGGCTGGCCGTCAGGCCATAGGCGCCGGACTGGAACACCACGGCCAGGTCGCCGGGGCCGGCTTGCGCCAGCTCCATCTGGTCGGCCAGCAAGTCCAGTGGCGTGCACAACGGCCCCACCACGGACGCCGTTTCGCGCTCCCCGCCGCGCACCTTGTTGCCGATCACGACGGGATAGTTCTTGCGGATCACCTGGCCGAAGTTGCCCGAGGCCGACAGGTGGTGGTGCAGGCCGCCATCGGTCACCAGGTAGACCTGGCCGCGCGAGAGCTTGCGCTCGATTACCTTGCTGACGTAGACGCCGGCCTCGCCCACCAGATAGCGTCCCAGCTCGATGACGATGTGGGCCTCCGGCAGCGCGCGCTTGACGTCGGGCAGCAGCCGCTTCAGGTTCTCGCCCACCGCCGCCAGGTCCAGCCTGCCCTCGCCGGGGAAATAGGGAATGCCGAAGCCGCCGCCGATGTTGAGCATGCGCAGCGGACGCGGCGCGTGTGCGGCCAGGCGCAGCGCCAGCGCGAAGGTTTTCTCGTGCGCTTCCTGCAGCGCTTCGGCCTTCAGGTTCTGCGAACCGCTGAAGATGTGGAAGCCGTGGAAGTCCAGCGCCAGCTGGCCCAGGCGCGCCAGCAGCGCCGGCACCTGCTCGGCGTCCACCCCGAACTGCTTGGGGCCGCCGCCCATCTTCATGCCGGACGATTTCAGCTCGAAGTCCGGGTTGACGCGCACCGCCACTTGCGGCCGCACGCCCAGCCGTTCGCCGATGGCGGCGATACGCTCCATCTCGCCGGCCGATTCCATGTTCAGCACGATGCCGGCCGCCACCGCGCAGGCCAGCTCGGCGTCGCTCTTGCCGGGGCCGGCGAAGCTGATGTTGCGTGGCGCCATGGTGGTGTCCAGCGCCACCCGCAGCTCGCCGCCGGAGGCCACGTCGATGCCATCCACCAGGCCGGCCATGTGCTGCACCACGGCCGGCATGGGATTGGCCTTCATGGCGTAATGCAGCTCGATTTCCGGCGGCAAATGGCGCCGCAGCTCGGCCACGCGGGCCGTCATGGCGACGCGGTCGTAAGCGTAGAACGGGGTCTGGCCGACGCGCGCGGCCAGCAGGGTCAGCGGCACGCCGCCTATCTGCAGGCAGTCGTCGACGATGGGAAATTGCACCAGGGGCGCATGCTGCGGGCGCACTGCGCTCATTGGGAGTTCTCCGTAAAACAGTGTTCGTATTGCAGGCTGAGCAGCTTGCGGTCTATCTTGCCGTTCGGATTGCGCGGCAAGCTGGCCTCGGCCATGATGATGCGCTGCGGCAGCATATAGGCCGGCAGGTGCGGCTTGCAGGCGGCCAGCAGCTCGGCGGCCGTCAGCTCCTGGCCCGGCTTGCACAGCGCCACCACCACGATGGCCTGGCCCAGCGCGGGGTGCGACACGCCCAGCGCGGCCGCCTCGGACACCTGCTCGCGGGCATAGATGACTTCTTCCACCTCGCTCGGGCTGACCCGGTAGCCGGAGGTCTTGATCATCTCGTCGTTGCGGCTGATGAAGTACAAATAGCCTTCCTCGTCCTTGCGCACGGTGTCGCCCGACCACACCGCCATTTCCGCCAGCACGATGCCGGGTTCGGCGCGGTAGGGCTTGAAGCGCTCCGCGGTCTTGGCCGGATCGTTCCAGTAACCCAGCGACACCAGCGCGCCGCGGTGCACCAGCTCGCCCGGCTCGTGCGGATCGCACTCGCTGCCGTCCGGGCGCAGCACCATCACTTCCGCGTTCGGGATGGCCTTGCCCATGGAATCGGGGCGCAGGTCGACCTGGTCCGGCGGCAGGTAGGTGGAACGGAAGGCCTCGGTCAGGCCGTACATCAGGAAGGGCTTGGCGTTCGGCAGCGCGCGGCGCAGCGCGTCCAGCGTGGGACGCTGCATGGCGCCGCCGGAATTGGTCAGGTAGCGCAAGGTGCAGTCGGCCGGCCAGTCCAGGCCGGCAATCTGTATCCACAGCGGCGGCACGGCCGCCAGGCCGGTGATGCGCTCGGCCGCCACGGCTTTCAGGATGTCGCGCGGCAGCAGGTGGTTGATCAGCACGGCGGTGGCGCCGACCCGGAACGCGGTGCTCAGCTGGCTCAGGCCGTAGTCGAAGGACAGCGGCAGCACCGCCAGCAGGCGGTCGGCGGCCGTGTTTTCCAGGTAGGTGGAGACGCTGACGGCGCCGGCCACCATGTTGCGGTGCGACAAAACAACACCTTTCGGCTTGCCGGTGCTGCCCGAGGTGTACAGAATGGCCGCCATGTCGGTGTCGATGGCGCGGTGCGGCTGCATGCCTGGGGGCGCCGCGGTGGCACTGTCCCAGCCCAGCACGGACACGCCGGCCACTTCCGGCAAGTCGAGCCCGTTGGGGTTGACGGCGAACACCATGCGCAGGTCCGGGCACAGCGCCAGGCTGGAGGCCAGCAGGCGCAGGCGGTCGGCCGAGGTCACCAAGATCCGCACATTGCAGTCGGCCATGATGTAAGCCACCTGTTCCGGCTTGAGCAGCGGGTTGACCGGCACGAACACCCCGCCGGCGGCCGCCGCGCCGAACATGGCGGCCACGTTCTCCACGTTCTTTTCCATATAGACGGCGACGCGCTCGCCCCGTCCCAGGCCGGCGCCCAGCAGCGCGTCGGCCGCGCCGCGCACGGCCAGCGCCAGCGCCGCGTAGTCGAGCCGGCGCTGGCCGTACACCAGGGCCTCGGCGGCCGGCGTGCGCGCCGCGCTGGCGAAGATGAATTCGTGGATCAGGTCGCTCATGATTCTCAACAATATGTTTGAATTAACAATGTGACACAATGCAGCATGGTACGCGTGGCCCTCCGCCCTGTCTATCGCCGGGTCTGCAACAAACCTGCGCCGAACGATGGCAAAAAGCTTGCCTTAACGGATTAAAATAGCCGAGGCCGGGTTATACTACGGCGATATATAAATGGAAACAAGCAATTGCAGTATTACAACAGTATTTGCTTGATAAAGCCACCCCTACAGGATGCTGCATGAGAGATATCGTCATCACGCTGATTGTGTTCGCTTCATTGCCCTACACTTTCAAGAAACCCTACATCGGGGCGCTGATGTGGATCTGGATCAGCGTCATGAATCCGCACCGCCTCAGCTGGGGCTTTGCCTACGATTTCCCGTTCGCCGCCATCATCGCCGCCACCACCATGCTGGCCCTGCTGGTCGCACCCGGTCCCAAGCGGCCGCCGTCCTCGCCGGCGGTGCCGGTGCTGGTGGCGTTTACCATCTGGATGTGCATCAGCACCATTTTCGCCATCAACCCCGGCGAATCGTTCGTCATGCTGCAGCGCGTGTTCAAGATCATGCTGATGAACCTGGTGGTGATGATGTTGATCCGCAACAAGGAGCAGCTGCACCTGATGCTGTGGACCCTGGCCGGCTCGCTGGCGTACTACGGCGTCAAGGGCGGCGTGTTCACCATTGCCACCGGCGGCAGCTTCCGGGTCTGGGGCCCGGAAGGCAGCTTTATCTACGGCAACAACGAAGTGGCGCTGGCCTTCGTGGTGATTATCCCCATCCTGTATTACCTGCACTTGGTTTCGGTCAAGAAGTGGCTGAAATACGGGCTGCTGGGGGCGATCGGCCTGTGCGCGCTGGCCTCGCTGGGCTCGTATTCGCGCGGCGCGCTGCTGGCCCTGGTCGGCATGTGCGGCTTCCTGTGGCTGAAAAGCCCGAAAAAGGCCGCGCTGGGCACCGGCATGGCGCTGATGCTGCCGCTGCTGATCCTGTTCATGCCGGCCCAGTGGACCGAGCGCATGGACACCATCGACAATTACCAGGAGGACGGTTCGGCCATGGGCCGCATCAACGCCTGGCAAATGGCCACCAACCTGGCCATCGACCGTCCGCTGACCGGCGGCGGCTTTGAAATCTACGACGCCTACGTGTTCGGACGCTACGCGCCGGTGCCGAACGACATCCACGCCGCCCACAGCATTTATTTCCAATGCCTGGGCGAGCACGGCTTCATTGGACTGGGACTGTACCTGGCGCTAATCGTCATCTGCTGGCGGCGGGCCAAGTGGATCATCCGCCAGACCGCCAAGCGCGACGACCTGAAATGGGCCGCCCAGCTGGCCGGCATGATACAAGTCAGCATGATCGGTTTCGGCGTCGGCGGCGCCTTCCTCAGCCTGCTGTACTTCGACGTGCCCTACTATCTGATGGGCGCCCTGCTGGTGACCGGCCAGATCGTGCAGGACGCCCTGCAGCAGCCCGCGCCGGCCACCGCCGGCGGCAGCGGGCCCCATGCCATCGCGGCACAACCCACGGTAAAGCAGGCCTGATCCATGAGTGTAAGCACCAAGCTGGCCGCGCTGGCGCGCCGTTCCCTGTTGCGCCTGGGCGCGCTCGGCCGCGCCCGCCGCAGCCTGAGCATCCTGATCTACCACCGCGTCCTGCCGCAGACCGACCCGCTGTTTCCGGACGAGGTCGACGCGGCCCGCTTCGACCAGCAAATGGCCTGGCTCAAGCAGGGCTTCCGCGTAATGCCGCTGGCCGAGGCCGCGCAGCGGCTGCGCGACGGCACGCTGCCGCCGCGCGCAGCCTGCGTCACCTTCGACGACGGCTACGCCGACAACGCCGAGATCGCGCTGCCCATCCTGCAGCGCCACGGCCTGGCCGCCACCTTCTTTGTCGCCACCGGCTTCCTGAACGGCGGGCGCATGTGGAACGACACCGTCATCGAGCTGGTGCGCCGCGCGCCCGGACCGCGCCTGGAACTGGCAGCGCTGGGCTATGGCAGCCACGCCATCGGCAGCGACGCCGAACGCACGGCCGCCATCCACGCCCTGCTGGGCCAGCTGAAATACCTGGAGCCGGCGGCGCGCCTGGCGGCGGTCGAGCAGCTGCGCGGCCACCTCGGCCTGGCGCTGCCGGACGACCTGATGATGAACACCGAGCAGTTGCGCCGGCTGCACGCGGCCGGCATGGAGATCGGCGCGCACACGGTGCACCACCCCATCCTGGCCAGCATGGACGAGCACGGCGCGCGGCAGGAGATCGCGCGCGGCAAGGCGGCGCTGGAAGACATGACCGGCGCTCCGGTGCGCCTGTTCGCCTACCCCAACGGCAAGCCGGGACGCGACTACCACGCCGCCCATGTGGCGCTGGCGCGCGAGCTGGGCTTCGAGGCGGCCGTGTGCACCTCGTGGGGCGCGGCCGGGCCGGATGCCGACCTGTACCAGCTGCCGCGCTTCACGCCCTGGGACCGCAAGCCGCTGGGCTTCACCTTGCGCCTGCTGCACAATCTGTACCGCCCGGGGCAGACAGTGTGATTGTGCGAAATTGTTGCAACAGTTATACTATCTGATGTATTAATTGAAACAAGCCGAAACGCCCCGCAACTACCGGAGAAACACGGAGATGGCCCCCCTCGCAGACCGCGCCCCGCAGCAATCCACGGCCAGCCCTGCCGCGCCGCCGGCCGGCCATCCGCCGGTGTTGCCGAACTACCCGCGCGCGCACGTCCCCACCAAGCCGGTGCTCTCGCGCGACTCGTTCCGCCGTGCCGGCGGGCACGCGCCGTCGATCCTGGACACGCGCGAGGCGCTGCTGGTCACCAGCGGCCGCGTCGCCATCGCGCTGGCGCTGCGCCAGATGGGCGTGGGCCCCGGCGACCGCGTGCTGATGCCGTCCTATCACTGCGCCTCGATGATAGAACCGGTGGTATGGCTGGGCGCCACGCCGGTGTTCTACCGCATCCACGGCGACACCCAGGTCAACCTGGAGGACGTGGCTGCCAAGCTGGCCGGCGCCAAAGTGATGTTGGCCACCAATTATTTCGGTTTCCCGCAGAACCTGTCGGCGCTGCGCGCCTTCTGCGACCAGCACCAGCTGATGCTGCTGGAAGACTGCGCCCACTGCTTCCTCGGCGAGCATCAGGGCCGGCCGGTGGGCTCCTTCGGCGACTACGCCATCGCCAGCACCATGAAATTCTTCCCCATTTACGAGGGCGGCTGCCTGGTGTCGGCGCGCCATTCGCTGGCGCCGGTGCGGCTGCAGGCGGGCGGCTTCAAGTTCGAGGCCAAGATGGCAGTCAACGCGCTCGAGGACGGCTTTGAATACCGGCGCCTGGGCACGGTGCGGCGCCTGCTGGCGCTGCCGCTGGGCCTGAAGAATTTCCTGCTGGGCCAGCTCAAGCGGCACAGCCACGGCGCGCCGGCCGCCATGGCGCCGCGCTCGTCCGAAGGCGGCTTCGGCTTCGACCCGGCCTGGCTGCACAAGCGCGGCTCGCTATTCTCGCGCCTGATGCTGCGCCTGGTCTCGCGCGGCCGCATGGGCGAACTGCGCCGCAGCAACTACCTGCGCCTGCAAAGCGCGCTGGCCGGCCTGCCCGGCTGCCGCCCGCTGCACGCGGTGCTGCCGGAACGGGTCTACCCTTGGGTGTTCCCGCTGTACGTGGACCTGCCCGGGCCGGTATTCGATTCGCTCAAGAAGGACGGCGTGCCCATAGTGCGCTTCGCCGAATACCTGTGGCAGGGAGTGGACGCCACGGTCTGCAGCAACAGCGTGGAGTTGTCGCGCCACGTGCTGCAGTTTCCCTGCCATCAAGAACTACAGGAACAGGAACTGGACTGGATGATAGACAAGATCAAGACCGCCATGCTGGCGGCGCGCGCGCCATGAGCTGGACCCTGCTGCCGGCCAGCGAGTTCGCCGCCCACGCCGCGCGCTGGCACGCGCTGAACCAGGCCAGCGTCAATTCGCCGCTGCTGGAGCCGGCTTTCGTGCAGCCGCTGCTCACCGAGTTCGGCGACGGCGGCGAGTGGCTGGCCGCGTGCGAGCGGGATGGGCGCACGGTCGCCATGGCGCTGCTGAAGAAAACCCAGCAAGGCGCCTGGCAAACCTTCCAGCCCTCGCAGCAGCCGCTGGGCATGTGGCTGCACCTGCCGGGCCAGGCGCTGCCGGAGCTGATGGACTCGCTGCTGCGCGCCCTGCCCGGCATGCCCCTGGTGCTGGGCCTGACCCAGTTCGACTCCTGGCTGCACCCGCGCCCGGCCGACGGCGGCCAGCTGCGCACCGCCGACTACATCAGCACGGCGCGCATCACCATCGCCGGCACCTTCGACGAATACTGGGCCGCGCGCGGCAAGAACCTGCGCGCCAACCTGAAAAAGCAGCGCGCCAGGCTGGCCAAGGAAGGCATCGTGGCGCGCATGGACGTGCTGCGTGCGCCGGCCGACATGGCCCAGGCCGTGGCCGACTACGGCGTGCTGGAAAGCGCCGGCTGGAAGGCCGAGCTCGGCACGGCAATCCACCCGGACAACGCCCAGGGCCGCTTCTACCGCAGCATGCTGGAGAATTTCGCCCAGCGCGGCGAAGCCAGCGTGTACCGCTACTGGTTCGACGACCGCCTGGTGGCGATGAATTTGTGCATCGAGGGCGGCGGCGCCAAGATCGTGCTGAAAACCACCTATGACGAAAGCCTGAGCAGCCACTATTCGCCGGCCTTCCTGATGCGCGAAGACACCTGCCACCAGTTGTTCGAAGACCGCCTGTTCGAGCGCCTGGAGTTCTACGGCAAGGTGATGGAGTGGCACCTGCGGTGGACTGACGAGGTGCGCAGCATGTACCATATCACCCACTACCGGTGGCCGGCCCTGAAAAGCCTGCACACCCTGGTCAAGAACCTCAAGGGCGGACGCGCGCCGGCGCAGCCCGCTGCACAGCCCGTCCCCGCCCGCCATACCGAACCATCCACGGAGTAAGCAATGTATCTGCAAGAAGTGAAGAATATCCTGGCCGACGTGCTCAGCCTGGGCGCCGCCGCCGACACGCTCACCGCGCAATCGCCGCTGCTGGGCGCCATTCCCGAACTCGATTCGATGGCCGTGGTCCAGCTGATCGCCGCCATGGAAGACCAGTTCGGCTTCAGCGTGGACGACGACGAGATCGACGCCGCCACCTTCGCCAGCGTCGGCAGCCTGACCGCCTTTGTCGAGCACAAACTGACCGCCTGAACTGAACAATGAGCCTGTTTTCCCCTGCCGCGCACGCCCAGCCCTTCTTCCTGAAGGCCGCTGCGGGGGAGCGCTACTGCCTGTTCCATCCTGCCGTCGGCGCCTGCCGCGGCGGCCTGGTGTATGTCCCGCCGTTCGGCGAGGAAATGAATAAATCGCGCCGCATGGCCGCGCTGCAAGCGCGCGCGCTGGCCGCGCAGGGCATTGCCGTGCTGCAGATCGACCTGTACGGCACCGGCGAGAGCAGCGGCGACTTCGCCGACGCGCGCTGGGAACTGTGGCTGGCCGACGTGGCGCTGGGCTGCCAGTGGCTGGCGGCCCGCCTCGGCCGCCCGGTAGGGCTGTGGGGCTTGCGCCTGGGCGCGCTGCTGGCGCTCGACTATGCGCGCGCGCAGCAGGCGCTGGGCGCGCCGGCCCCGCAGCGCATGCTGCTGTGGCAGCCGGTGCACAGCGGCAGTTCCTATTTGACCCAGTTCCTGCGCCTGCGCATGGCCAGCGACATGCTGGGCACGGACGGCAGCCAGAAGACCGGCACCGCCGCGCTGCGCGAACAGCTGCGCGAGGGCCAGGCGCTGGAAGTGGCCGGCTACGAACTGGCGCCGGAGCTGGCCGACGCGCTGGACGCGCTGGAGCTGGCGAAGATCGCGCCGCCGCCGTGCCCGCTGCACTGGCTGGACGTGGTGGCGGCTGAAGGCCGGCCGCTGACGGCGGCATCGGCCAAGCTGGTGACCGCCTGGCAACAGCAAGGCGCCGAGCTGGACGCGCAAGCGGTGGCCGGCCCGCAGTTCTGGGGCACGCAGGAAATCGCCACCTGCCCGGCGCTGCTGGAGGCCAGCAGCGCGATCTTCAGCGATGGCGCGCACCGCGCCGGCATCGACAGCAGCGGCAACGGCGGCAACAGCGAGGCCATCCATGCAGTTTGAAGAACGCGCCCTGAGTTTCGACTGCGGCGGCGACTGCCTGTTCGGCGTCGCCAGCGTGCCGGCCCGGCCGGCCGAACGCGGCGTGGTGGTGGTGGTCGGCGGCCCGCAGTACCGGGGCGGCAGCCACCGCCAGTTCACCCTGCTGGCGCGCCACCTGGCCGCGCAGGGCATCGCTGTGCTGCGCTTCGACTACCGCGGCATGGGCGACGCCGAAGGCGAGCAGCGCGACTTCGAAATGGTGGGCGAGGACTTGCGCTGCGCCATCGACCGCTTCCAGGCCAGCGTGCCGGCGGTGCGCGAAGTGGTGCTGTGGGGCCTGTGCGACGGCGCCTCGGCCGCGCTGTTTTACGCCGCGCACGACGCGCGCGTGCAGGGCGTGGTGCTGCTCAACCCCTGGGTGCGCACCGAGGGCGGACTGGCCAAGGCCACGCTGAAACACTACTACCGCGACCGGCTGCTGCAGCCGGCACTGTGGAAAAAGATCTTTACCGGGCAGTTCAACTACGGCGCCGCGCTGCGCTCGTTCACCGGCCTGCTGGGCGCCGCGTCCGGCAAGGCCGCGCCCGCGGAACCCACGGCGGCGCCGTCCGCCCCCGCGGCACCCAGCATCAGCGCCGCGCCGGTGCCGCGCATCGCCGACCCCGACCTGCCGCCGCTGCCCGGGCGCATGCACGACAGCCTGGCCGCGTTCCAGGGCAAGGTGCTGCTGATCCTCAGCGGCGCCGACCTGACGGCGCAGGAATTCCGCGACGCGGTGCAAGCTTCGCGGCCCTGGCAGCAGCTGCTGGCCGCGCCGCGCGTAACCCGATACGAATTGGCGCAAGCCGACCACACTTTCTCGCGCCGTGCCTGGCGCGACCAAGTAGCAGACTGGACCGGAGAATGGATGCGTTCATGGTAAACAAACGCGTGCTGATGATTGCCTACCACTACCCGCCGATGCGGGGCAGCAGCGGCATCCAGCGCACCCTGAAGTTTTCGCAATACCTGCCGCAGTCGGGCTGGGGGCCGGTGATGCTGTCGGCCCATCCGCGCGCCTACGCCAACCCGGGCGACGACCAGATGGGCGACATTCCCTCCAGTGTGCCGGTCACGCGCGCCTTCGCGCTCGACACCGCGCGCCACCTGGCGATCGGCGGACGCTACGCCGGCTTCATGGCGCTGCCGGACCGCTGGGCCAGCTGGTGCCTGGGCGCCATCCCGGCCGGCTGGCGGCTGATCCGCCGCCACCGTCCGGCCGTGATCTGGTCGACCTACCCGATCGCCAGCGCGCACCTGATCGGGCTGGTGCTGCGGCGCCTGACCGGCCTGCCCTGGGTGGCCGACCTGCGCGACCCGATGACCGACGTCAGCTATCCGTCCGACCCGCGCACGCGCCGCGTATTCCAGTGGATAGAACGCAAGACCATCGAGCACTGCACGGTGGCCGTGTGCACCACGCCGGGCGCCATCAAGACCTACGAGAACCGCTTCCCGGCCATCCCGCGCGACCGGTTCCGCCTGATCGAGAACGCCTACGACGAGGAGAACTTCGCCGACGCCGAGCGCGGCGGCGCGGCGGCCGCGCCGGGCGCGCACGGCGGCCCGCTGACCCTGGTGCACAGCGGCATCATCTACCCGTCCGAGCGCGACCCGGTGCCGCTGTTCCAGGCGCTGGCCGCGCTCAAGCAGCGCGGCGCCGTCAGCGGCGCCACCTTGCGCGTGGTGCTGCGCGCCACCGCGCACGACGACTACCTGGCGGGGCTGATCGCCGAGCACGGCATTGCCGACCTGGTGCAGCTGGCGCCGCACGTGCCCTACCGCACCGCGCTGGCAGAAATGCTGAGCGCGGACGGCCTGCTGATCCTGCAGGCCACCAACTGCAACCACCAGGTGCCGGCCAAGCTGTACGAATACCTGCGCGCGCGGCGCCCCATCCTGGCGCTGACCGACAGCGACGGCGACACCGCCGCCACCTTGCGCCAGGCCGGCGTCGACAGCATTGCCCCGCTGGACCAAAAAGATGCGATCATCGACGCGTTGCCGCGTTTTCTGGACCAGGTGCGCAACGGCACCGCGCCGCTGGCGTCGGCCGCCGTGATCGCCGCCCACTCGCGGCGCGCGCGCACCGAGCAGCTGGCGCAGCTGCTCGACCAGGTCGCCGCACACCACGCATGATGGAGATGGACATGAGCAAGCACACTTTGACGCACCACCGCCGCCCGCGCACCGCGCTGGCCGCCGCCCTGCTGGCCATGACGGCTGCAGCCAGCCTGGCCCTGCCCGCCCACGCGGCCCGCAAGGAGCCATACTGCGGCAACCTGGACAATGCCTACGGCCCCTATGACTACCGCAAGGGCGCCACCGAGTTTGCGTTCAACCTGCGGCTGGTGGAAAGTGCCCACTTCACAGTCGACGTGGAAAACGGCATCAAGGGCAAGAGCAGCACGCTGGCCGGTGACCTCGACTACACATTGCGCGCGTTCCCCAATCACGCGGTGGCGCTCAGCACGGTGATACGGGTTGCCACGCGAGACAAAAAATCGCTGTTTTTACCTCAAGGCAGCCGTCCGGTCGAATGCTATTTCGATCGCGCTGTGCGGTTCGCACCCGACGACCCTTCCACGCACACGCTGTACGGTAGCTACCTCCTGGCAGTTGGGCGTGATGCCGAGGCGCTACCCAAGTACCAGACCGCGGTGCAGCTGGACCCGGACAATCCCAGCACCAACTACAACCTGGGCCTGGTTTACTACAAGAACAAGGACATGGTGAACGCCAACAAGTACGCGCAGATCGCGTATGCGCTGGAGTTCCCGCTGCCGGGCCTGAAGAACCTGCTGGTGCAGGCCGGCAAATGGGACCCGTCGGCCGCGCCGGCGCCGGAGTCGCTGAAGAAAAAGGGCAAGGGCGAGGAAGCTGCAGCGGCCGAAGAGGGCAAGGCGCCGCCGGCGCCGGACGCAGGCAAGGCCGACGCGCCGGGCCAGGCGGCGCCGGCCACGCCGGCCGCCGCGCCAGCCACTCAGCCAGCCCCGGCAGCGCCGGCCAAGACCAACTAGGCTGGCGCCCCGGCGCCCGGCGGGTGCGCCAGCACCCATTCCTCCACCAGCCACGGCGCGGCCCAGCCCGCGCAAGCCAGCAACACTTGCGTGACATCGGCCGAACGGCCGGGCACGTACAGCTGCGCCCACTCCATGCCGAACATGGCTGCCGCCAGCGCCACGCCGCCGACGGCCGCGATCGCATGGTGGCGCGCGGGCGGCGCCACCTGCCGCGCCAGCCAGGCCATGCCCATGAAGGGCCACAGGAATTCCAGGATGTTGGTAAAGCCCTGCAGGCTGCGCATGTGGCCGCGGAACGGCACCCAGTTGAAGCCGCCGCCGCGCCAGTTGCCGTGCGCCGGCGTCAGTTCGCTGGCCACCAGGGCCAGCGCCAGCAGCGCGATCGCGGCGCAGGCGGCGGCCATCGCCTGCGCGCCTTGTTCCGCATGCGTGGCCAGGTCCGGCCGCGCCGGGCGCGGCCAGCGCAGCCAGCGCAGGGAGCGCGACCAACGGGCCCACTGCGCCGCCTGCGCCGGTCGGCGCACCAGCGCCAGCACCAATGCCAGCAGCGGCAGCGACAGCAGCGCCGCGGCCACCTCCTCCAGCCGCAGCGCGTGCCCCTCGATCAGGAACTGGCCCGCCAGCACCGCCAACAGCAAGGCGCCGTGCAGGCGCCACCAGGGCTTGCCCGGCTTGATCAGCGCCCGCAGCAGCAGGCCCAGCGCGGTGAAATTGCAGGCCAGCGAGAACAGCAGGGCGGCGCTGAGCGGCGCATACCCGCGCAGCTGGAAATACACGGGCAGCAGCGCCTGCTTCCAGCGCCCCAGGCCGAACACCGGCATCAGCGGACTGGTCTGCGAGAGCAGCCACAGCGCCACCACCACCAGGCCGGTATTGGCGATGGCGCCGCGCGCGAACCAGCCGTCGCGCCAGCCCTGCAGGCGCGCCCCGCTGTGGGTGTCGCGCCGCAGCAAGCCGGCCAGCAGCGCGCCGCACAGGGTGCCCAGCAGGTTCATGGCCACGTCGGCCGCCGACGACACCCGGGCGGGCAGCCACAGCTGCACGATCTCGGCGCCCACGCTGAACAAGGTGCCGGCCGCCACCGCCAGCGGCAGCGCGGTCCAGTAGCGGTGGCGGCGCTCCCACCACACCGCGAGCAGCAGGCCGAACGGCATGTAGACCAGCACGTTCTGCACCAGGTCGACCTTGCCCAGGTAGGCGTCGCCCGGGTGCAGCAGGAAAGCGAACAGCGGCTCGGTGCGGGCCGCCCACTGGAAGGGATACAGGCTGCCGTAGAACAGCAGGAAAGCGTAGACGACAACTGCCTGGCGCATGGCGCCGGTCAGGAGCCGGATTTGATGGCGTGCCGGCTCATCAGGTCATACAGGGTGGGCCGGCTCACGCCCAGCAGCTCGGAAGCCTTGACGATGTTGCCGTCCACCCGCGCCAGCACCTTGACGATGGCCTTGTACTCGGCCTCGTCGCGCACCTGGCGCAGGTTCAGCGGCTCTTCCGGCAGCAGCGCACCGGACAGGCCCAGGTCCTCGGCCACGATGTGCGGCCCGTCGGCCATGATGACGGCGCGCTTGATGCAGTTCTCCATCTCGCGCACATTGCCCGGCCACGGATACGCTTCGATCACGTTCATCGCTTCCTGGCTGAAATGCAGCGCGGGGCGCGACTCGGCCGCGCAGAACTTGTTCTTGAAGTGGTGCGCCAGCAGCGCAGCGTCGCCCACCCGGTTGCGCAGCGGCGGAATGGTGACCACGATTTCCGACAGGCGGTAGTACAAATCCTCGCGGAAGCGGCCGGCCGTGGCCAGCTCCTTCAGGTTCTGGTGCGTGGCGCAGACGATGCGCACGTCGACCGGGATTTCCTCGTGCCCGCCGATGCGCTCGATGACACGCTCCTGCAGGAAGCGCAGCAGCTTGGCCTGCAGCGCCATCGGCAAGTCGCCCACTTCGTCGAGGAAGAAGGTGCCGCCGTGCGCCAGCTCGACCTTGCCCTTGGTCTGCTTGGCCGCGCCGGTGAACGCGCCCTTCTCGTAGCCGAACAGCTCGGACTCCAGCAGGTTTTCCGGGATGGCCGCGCAGTTGATGGCCATGAAGCGCTCCTTGGAACGCGGGCTGAGCTGGTGCAGCGCGCGCGCCAGCACTTCCTTGCCGGTGCCGCTCTCGCCCAGCAGCATCACCGAGGCCGAGGTGGGCGCCACTTTTTCGATGCTGCGGCAAATCTTCTGCAAGCCGGCGTCGCGGCTGATCACGCCGGCCAGCGGCGAATCGGCCTGGGCCTGCTGCATGCGGCGGTTCTCGCGCTGCAGCGCGTGCAGGTAGAAGGCGCGCTGGATCACCAGGCCCAGCAGGTCGGGGTCGGCCGGCTTCTGGTGGAAGTCGTAGGCACCCAGGCCGATGGCGGCCACCGCGTGCGCGTGGTCCTGGTTGCCCGTGAGCACCACCACCTTGGTTTCCGGCGCCAGCGCCAGGATTTGCTGCAAGGTGGCCAGGCCCTCGGTGGCGCCGTCCGGGTCGGGCGGCAGGCCCAGGTCGGTGATCACCACTTCCGGCTCGTGGCGGCGCACTTGCGCCAGCGCCGCCTCGCGGTCGCCCGCCACCAGCACTTCATAGGCGTCAAAGCTCCAGCGCAGCTGCTTTTGCAGGCCGGGGTCGTCTTCGATGATCAACAGCTTCGATTTGCTCACAATATTCCTTTTGCCATCCGTTTTGATGCGTCCGCCGCCATCAGGCGGCGCGCTCTGCGGACATTGCATTGTACAGCGGCAGGGTGACCTGGAAGGTCGTGCCCTGCTGCGGGCGGCTGCTCACTTCCAGCGTGCCGCCCAGTTCATGGATGTACTCGCGGCTTTCAAACGCGCCTATGCCCATGCCGGCCGGCTTGGTCGACTCGAACGGCTTGTACAGCCGGTCGCGGATGAATTCCTCCGTCATGCCGGCGCCGCTGTCGCTGATTTCCACCAGCACGCTGTCGCCGCCGGCGCCGCTGCTGCTGCGCAGCGCGATGACGACCTGGCCGTCCAGCGGCGTGGCCTCGATCGCGTTCTGGATCAGGTGTCCCAGCACCCGTTCCAGGCGCTCCCAGTCGGCCAGCACGCGCAGTCCGGGGGTTTCCACCTTCAATTGCGGACGCGGTTCGAACGCTGCCTTCAAGGATACGGCTTGTTGCAACAGTTGGTCAATAAACAATGGCGCCGGACGGGCCGGCGCGTCGTTGCGGCTCAGTTTTTGCAGCATCAGCTTCATCTTCTGCACCGAATGGGTGACCGTGTCGAGCATGTCCTGCTGGAATTCGGGGTTGTTGCGGTGCTTGTGCGCGTTCGGGATCAGCAGCGACAGCTGGGCCACCAGGTTTTTCAGGTCGTGCACCACGAAGGTCGACATGCGGTTGAACGATTCGAACTGGCGCGCCACCATCAGCGCCATGGCCGCGTCCTGCTGGGCCAGGTAGCTGGCGGCCTGGCTGCAGGCGATCTTGAGCAAGTCGATCACTTCCCAGTTCAGCTGGATGGCGCTGCGCGGCAGCTGCAGCAGCATGAAGCCGGACAGGCGGCCCTGCATCACCAGCGGCAGCACCAGCCACACGCGCGGGAAGTTGCGCACCCAGTGCGGGATCACGATGTCGTCATACAGGCTGGGGCTGCGCTCGTATTCCTGCATGTCGATCACCCACTGTTTGCTTTCCAGGAACTGGCACAGCGCCGACTCGGCCGGCTCGGTCTCGCTCACCAGCGGCATATGCCATTGCGCCACCGGCTCGAACTGGCCCGACTCGCGCCGCAGCCACAGCGCGCCGCCCGGGCTTTCCACCAGCCCGGCCACGGCCTGGATGGCGCGCTCGGCCAGGTTGGGGCCGTCCGCCGACAGCATGCGGGTAAAGCCCATCCACTCTTCGCGGTAGTCGTAGTTATAGCTGTAGAAATGCTTGCTGATGAACACCTTCAGCCAGGCGCGGAAAGAACCGGAAAACAACACCCCGGCCAGCAGCACCGTGGCGCCGAACAGGAAGGCCACCTGCATCACCGAGCCCCAGCTGCCGCCAAAGAAACGCAGGTAGTAGCCGGCCGAGCTCATCACCAGCAGGTAGGCGGCCGAACCGGCCAGCGCGGCCGAGTGGAACAGCACCCGGCGCGACACCGACAGCTCGCTCGACCAGGCCTTGCTGCGCGAGACGGCCAGCGCGATCAGCGGCATGGTCAGCGCGTGCACGAAGCCGCGCGCGGCCCAGATGTCCGGGTTGAGCTGGCGGAACAGCATGCTGTCGCTGTACAGGTAGAAATCGTAGGCGTACATGCCGCCTATGCCGAGGCAGGCGTATTTCAGCGCCCAGCGCTCCTGCAGCGGCTTGTTGCGGTACAGCTGTTCGACCAGGATCATGCCCAGCACGGCCGCGCCGGCGCGCAGCATCACCAGCGGCAGCATGCCGCCCACGCTGGCCAGCAGCGCCGGCGCCCAGTTGGCCACCGCCTCGGCCGCCAGCAGCAGCGCGTAAAAGCCGGCCACCAGGCGCAGCAGGCGGTTGTGGCGCAGCGCTTGCCAGCCGGCCCCGCGCTGGAAAAAGCCCAGCAGCGCCAGCAGGAATACCGACCAGGCCCCGTTGCGGCAGATGTCGAGCGCGTCGTTCCAGTCGGACAGGCCCGGCGCGTAGGCCGCCTCCCAGGCATTCAGGCCGGCCCACAGCGCGGTGGCCAGCGCCGCCACGGCCAGCGCGGGCGCGTGCGCGCGGCCGCGCCACACGCTCAGCTGCAGCACGAACAGCAGCGCGAAGGCCAGCGCCGCCGCGCCGTAGCTGAAGACGGCGACGCTGCTCAGCATGCCGGCCCCGCCATCAGCGGCCGCTGCCGAACAACACCACCTTGAGGGTATCGATCAGCACCAGCAGGTCCAGGAACAGGCTGTTGTTCTTCACGTAGTACAGGTCGTACTGCAGCTTTTGCACCGCGTCCTCCACCGAGGCGCCGTAGCCGTAGCGCACCTGGGCCCAGCCGGTGATGCCCGGCTTGATGCTGTGGCGCACGTTGTAGTACGGGATGTCGGCGCACAGCTGCTCGACGAAGTAGGGCCGCTCCGGGCGCGGGCCGACAAAGCTCATCTCGCCCTTGAACACGTTCCACAGCTGCGGCAGTTCGTCGACGCGCAGCTTGCGGATGATGCCGCCCACGCGCGTCACGCGCGGGTCGTTCTGCGCCGCCCACTGCGGCTTGCCGCCTTTTTCCGCGTCCGTGCCCATGCTGCGGAACTTGAGCACCTTGAAGGTGCGCCCGCCCTTGCCGACCCGCTCCTGGCTGTAGATCAGCGCGCCGCCGTCCTCCAGCTTGATGCAGATGGCGGTAAACAGCATGACCGGCAGCGCCAGCAGCAGGATGATGATGGACACGATGATGTCGAAAGTGCGCTTCATGAAGGTGCGCATGAAGCTCTGGTCGAAGCCGCCGCCGAAGACCAGCCAGCTCGGCTGCAGCGACTCGACCCGGATCTGGCAGGTCTCGCGCTCGAAGAAGGTGGCCGCGTCGGTCACCTTGACGCCGAACAGCTTACATTCCAGCAACTCACGGATGGGGAAGGTGCCGCCGCGCCGGTTCTGCACCGACACCACGATTTCGCGCACATTGTATTTCTGCGCCAGCGCCACCAGCGACATGCCCGGCTCCATGGCCAGCACCGAATTGGCGGCCACCCGCGACTCCTCTTCCGGCATGGCCACGTAGCCGGCCACGTCGTACTTGTGGTAGCTGTTCGAGTGCAGCGCCAGGTCGCCGCACTCCTTGGCCAGCGCGCCGTTGCCGAGGAAAATGATGCGCGACTCGAGGAAGCGGAACTTGGAGCTGGTGAAGAAGATGGCGCGCACCACCAGGATGCCGCCGGCCGAGATGGCGAACACCAGCAGCAGGATGCCGCGCCCGAAATACAGGTCCGGCGCCACGTAGAACACCAGCGTCAAAATGCCGAAACCCATGGCGAACGACGGCACCAGCTGCAGGAAGAAGGGATTGCGCAAGCCTTCGCTGAAATTGAGCTGGTACATGCCCAGCGCGCTCATGGAGAACACGATGGCGGCGGTAAACACGCAGGCCGACAGCAGGAAATGGTCGAGCCGCGGCAGCAGGAAGTCGTCGCCGTCGAAGAAACGGATGGCGGAGCCGGCGTAGAAGGCGCCGATCAAAATCAGGATCTCCACGAACAGCAGGCTGAACGCGACCTTGGACACGTAGTGATTGGCAATTTTTAACATATTGTTTTCCTTCCCCAGTGCGTACTACTCGCGGCGACGGATGACGGGGCGGGCCGTACGCAGGCCTTACCGTTCTATAGTGTTTACCTGGCTGTCAGGCTGCCGACATACCAATCCATCGCCACGGCCAAGCCGTCCTCTATGCGGTGCGTGGGCGCAAACCCCAGCAGTTGCACCGCCTTGCCGATGTCCGCCTGCGAGTGGCGCACATCGCCGGCCCGGAAGCCGGCATACTGCGGCCGGTGCTGGTCAAGATGCGGGCAGCGTTCCCGCAGCAGGGCCACCATCATGCCGTACAGCTGATTCAAACTGGTGCGCTGGTTCAGCGCCACGTTGTAGACCTGGTTGGCCGCGCCCGGCGCGGTGGCGGTGGCGGCCAGCACATTGGCCTGCACCACATTGTCGATAAAGCAGAAATCGCGGCTGGTTTCGCCGTCGCCGTTGATGAACACCGGCTCGTTGCGGATCAGCGCCGCCACCCATTGCGGGATCACCGCGGCATAGGCGCCGTGCGGGTCCTGGCGCGGGCCGAACACGTTGAAATAGCGCAGGCCCACCGTCTCGGTGCCGTAACAGCGCGCGAACACGCCGGCGTACAGCTCGTTGACATACTTGGTGACCGCGTAAGGCGACAGCGGATTGCCGATGCGCTCTTCGATCTTGGGCAGGTCCGGATGGTCGCCGTAGGTGGAGCTGGAGGCGGCGTACACGAAGCGCCGCACCCCGGCGTCGCGCGCGGCGGCGATCATGTTGAGGAAACCGGTGATGTTGACGTCGTTGGTGGTCTGCGGATCGGCGATCGAGCGCGACACCGAACCGAGCGCGGCCTGGTGCAGCACGTAGTCGGCGCCCTCGCAGGCCTGCGCGCAGTCGGCCGGCACGCGGATGTCGCCGCGCAGGAAGCGGAACTGCCGCCAGGCCGCTTCGCCGACGGCGGCGCGCACCTGGTCCAGGTTGTGCTGGTGGCCGGTGGCAAAATTGTCCAGCCCGGTAACCCGCTGGCCCAGCTTGAGCAGCGCCTCGACCAGGTTGGAGCCGATGAAGCCGGCCGCGCCCGTCACCAGCCAGTGGCGCGGCTGCTCGCGCAGCTGCTGCTGCCGCTCCAGGTAGGCCGCCGGCGCCACGCTCATCATAGCCTCCACACCGCGTGGCCGGCCGCGCTGATCGGCGCCAGGTCGAAGGCCGACTTGACGTCGATAAAGCAGCCCAGCGGAGTCAGCCTGGCGCACAGCTCGCCGTGCGGAATGGCCAGCAGTTCGGCGTGCGGCACGGCGGCCACAATGGCGTCGGCGCGCGGCAGGTCGTCCCAGCGCTGCAGTTCGACGCCGTACTCATGCACCGCCTCGTCCGGTTCGGCCACCGGGTCGTGCACGTGCACTTCCACCCCGTAGCTCTTCAGTTCGGTGATGATGTCGGCCACTTTCGAGTTGCGCAGGTCGGGGCAGTTTTCCTTGAAGGTCAGGCCCAGCACGATCACGCGCGACCCCTTGACGTGGCAGCCGGCCGCGATCATGGTCTTGACCGTTTTTTCCGCCACGAACTTGGCCATGCCGTCGTTGATGCGGCGCCCGGCCAGGATCACCTGCGGGTGGTAGCCGACCATGTCGGCCTTGTGGGTCAGGTAATACGGGTCGACGCCGATGCAGTGGCCGCCCACCAGGCCCGGACGGAAGGGCAGGAAATTCCACTTGGTGCCGGCCGCCTGCAGCACTTCCAGCGTGTCGATGCCGATCTTGTCGAAGATCAGGGCCAGCTCGTTCATCAGGGCAATATTCAGGTCGCGCTGGGTGTTCTCGATCACCTTGGCGGCCTCGGCCACCTTGACGCTGGAGGCGCGGTAGACGCCGGCCGTGATCACCGATTCGTACAGCGCGGCCACCTCGTCCAGGGTGGCGGCGTCGTCGCCGGACACCACCTTCAGGATGGTGGTCAGGGTGTGCAGCTTGTCGCCCGGGTTGATGCGCTCGGGCGAGTAGCCGACATGGAAGTCCTGCTTCCACGTCAGGCCCGACTCGCGCTCCAGGATGGGCACGCACACTTCCTCGGTGGCGCCCGGGTACACGGTCGATTCGAACACCACGATGCTGCCCTTCTTCATGTGGCGCCCGACCGTGGCGCTGGCGCCGGCCAGCGGCGCGAAGTCGGGATTGTGGGCGGTGTCGACCGGGGTCGGCACGGCCACCACGAT
>NZ_BAAKJE010000035.1:0-24630 GCF_059704565.1 Massilia sp. NBRC 108631 | reverse complement strand
GCGGCGGCGGAAGCGGCGGCCAAGGCGGCGGCGGAAGCGGCGGCCAAGGCGGCGGCGGAAGCGGCGGCCAAGGCGGCGGCGGAAGCGGCGGCCAAGGCGGCGGCCGATGCGGCGGCCAAGGCGGCGGCGGACGCTGCTGCGGAAGCGGCAGCCAAGGCACAGGCGGAAGCTGCGGCGAAGGCGGCGGCCGACGCGGCGGCCAAGGCAGCGGCTGACGCGGCGGCCAAGGCGGCTGCCGATGCGGCTGCCAAGGCGGCCTCCGACGCGGCGGCGGCCAAGGCAGCGGCGGACGCGGCGGCTGCTGCGGCGCAGAACGATCCGACCCAGCCGGTAGGCCAGGCGGTGAACTCCACGGTCAATATCATCAACGCGTCCACCAGCACGGGCAGCGCGGCCAGCACGGCGCCAGCCGTGAAGCCGCCTGCGGTTGCGGAGGCGGCTGGCGCGGGTTCCAGCTCGGGCGGCAGCGCGGTGTCCAGTGTGCCCGACGATGGGGATGAAAAGAAATCCGATGGCAAGAGCGGGCCGGATGCCGAAAAGGCAGCGGTCAATAAATCGGAACCGGCCAAGAAGATGTTCTGCAACTGATGTCGTGCGGGACCGGATGCGGCTTCCCCGGCCGCAATCCGTCACATTGGCCATGCTAGTTTCTTTTGGGCATTAAATTGCCGATTCGTGCTAGCATTTCGCCGTCCGCGCACCGGATGTGTCTTCTGAGGCGACAATCTCCTTGATTTTTCGGCAAA
The DNA here is from genome assembly GCF_059704565.1 of Massilia sp. NBRC 108631. Lineage (NCBI taxonomy): Bacteria > Pseudomonadati > Pseudomonadota > Betaproteobacteria > Burkholderiales > Oxalobacteraceae > Massilia > Massilia sp. NBRC 108631. The sequence goes on along the minus strand of NZ_BAAKJE010000035.1, from coordinate 23,884 downwards.
TTCAGAAGAATTGCCTTGGTCCTGGGTAATAATCGCACCAGCGCAGCACCAAATAACTCCAAGAGCCTATATGACATTGAAACTAGCGCGCTTTTTCGCTGGCACCTTGCTAGCCGCCGCCGTCAACGCCGCCTGGGCCCAAGGGGCCAGCGACGACATCCGCTTCGAGATCAGCCGCTTCGACGTGAAGGGCAATACCCTGCTGCCCCAGGCCGACGTGGAGCGCCTGGTGGCGCCGTTCACGGGCCAGCGGCGCGACTTTGGCGACGTGCAGCGCGCGCTGGAAGCGCTGGAGGCGGCTTACCATGCACGCGGCTACAACGTGGTGACGGTGGAGCTGCCGGAACAGGAACTGAACCAGGGCGTGGTGCTGCTGAAAGTAGTCGAAACCAAAGTCGGCCGCGTCAAGGTGGAGAACAACCGCTACTTCGATGAAGCCAACATCCGGCGCAGCCTGCCCGCCTTGCAGGAGGGGCGCACGCCCAACCTGAACGAGGTCTCGAACAGCCTGCGCCTGGCCAATGAAAATCCCTCCAAAAAGGTCAACCTGAAACTGCAAAGCGGCGACACCGACGGCGAGGTCGATGCCCGTCTCGAGGTGACGGACGAGGATGCCTGGAAAGCCATGCTGAACGCCGACAACACCGGCACCGGGCAGACCGGCAAGACCCACCTGGGCTTCGTGCTGCAAAACGCCAACCTGTGGGGGCGCGACCACGTGGCCAGCCTGCAGTACACCACTACCGCCGAAGAACCGGGCCGCGTGAAGGTGTACGGCGTGGGTTACCACATACCGCTCTACAGCCTGGGCGATTCGCTGGACTTCTTCGGCAGCTATTCCAACGTCGACTCGGGCACCGTGTCGGCCGGCGTGATCGACCTGGCGGTCAGCGGCAAGGGCACCGTGTTCGGTGCGCGCTATACGCAGGGCCTGGCCAAGCGCGGCAAGCTCGACTCGCGCCTGGTGTACGGCGTCGACCACAAGGCCTTCAAGAACAGCGTGGTGGTGCTGGGCGCCGAACTGGGCAACGATGTGACGGTGCATCCGCTGAGCGTGAACTACGTCGCCAGCTGGAGCGCCGCATTCGGCGAATTGGGCGGCTCGGTGACCGTGCTGCACAACGTGGCCGGCGGATCGCGCGGCAGCCAGGCCGACTTCACGCGTGCGCGCATCGGCGCCAAGGACGATTACAACCTGCTGCGCCTGTCGGGCAGCTATAGCCGCAGCCTGCCGCAGGATTGGCAGGTACGCGCCATCGTCAACGGCCAGTACACGCCGGACGCGCTGATTCCCGGCGAGCAGTTCGGCGCCGGCGGCGCCAGTTCGGTGCGCGGCTTTTCCGAGCGGGAGATTTCCAACGATAAGGGCGTGAGCGGCAACCTGGAGCTGTACACGCCGAATTTCTGCAGGAGCGAGCGCTGGCAGTGCCGCGCGCTGGCCTTCTACGACACCGCCCACGTGTCGCGCAACCACGCGCTGGCCGGTGAACTGGCCAGCACCACCATCGGCAGCACCGGCCTCGGCCTGCGCGTGCTGATGGCCACTTACCTTAATCTTCAGCTCGACTACGGCCATGTGGTCCAGGCGGGCGCAACGGGGCGCGGCAGCGCCAACCGGCTGCACGTGCGGCTGGGACTGTCTTATTGAACGAGTTAATGATGCGAGCGTATTTCCCTGGCCACCTGAACCTGAAGCGCAAACTGCTGGCGGCCACCGTTGCCGCCTGTTTCGGCGCGGCTGCGCAAGCCAATCCCACGGCGCCGCAAGTGGTGGCGGGACAGGCGCAATTCAGCCAGCAGGGCAACCTGTTTTCGATTGCGAACGCGCCCAACACCATCATCAACTGGCAGAGCTTTTCCATCAACGCCGGCGAGATCACCCGCTTCATCCAGCAGGGCGGCGACAGCAAGGTGCTGAACCGTATTGTCGGCCAGGACCCCAGCAAGATCCTCGGCGCGCTGCAGTCGAACGGCAAGGTCTACCTGATCAACCCGAACGGCGTGTTGTTCGGCAAGGATGCGCGGGTGGACGTGAACGGCCTGGTGGCCTCCAGCCTGGCCATCAGCAATAGCGACTTCCTGGCCGGCAGGAACCGCTTCAGCGGCGAGGGCGCGGGCAAGGTTGTCAACCAGGGCAGCATCAGCACCCCGGGCGGCGGCCAGGTCTACCTGATCGGCGCCAGCGTGGAAAACAGCGGCGTGATCACTTCGCCGCAGGGCGAGGTCATGCTGGCGGCCGGCAAGAGCGTGCAGCTGGTCGATTCGGCCAACCCGGACGTGCACGTGGTGCTGTCGGCGCCGGCGGACCAGGCGCTGAACCTGGGCCAGGTGCTGGCGGCGGGCGGCAAGGTCGGCATCTACGGCGCGCTGGTGAACCAGCGCGGGCGCATCAACGCCGACAGCGCGGCGCTGGGCGCGAACGGCAAGATCGTGCTGAAAGCCAGCGGCGCCAGCGGCACCACGCTGCTGGAAGCGGGCAGCCACACCAGCGCCGTCAACAGCGCGGGCCGGGGCGGCGAGATCCAGCTGCTGGGCGAGCGCGTGGGCCTGACCGGCGACGCGGCGGTGGACGCCAGCGGCGCGGCCGGCGGCGGCACGGTGTTGATCGGCGGCGGCTACCAAGGTAACAACGCGGCGGTGCCGAACGCGCAGTTCAGCTTCGTCAGCCAGAACGCCAGTGTCGCGGCCGACGCCAGCGCGTCCGGCGACGGCGGCAAGGTCATCGTCTGGGGCGATCAGGCGGCGCGCGCGCATGGCAGGCTGTCGGCGCGCGGCGGCCTGGCGGGGGGCAACGGCGGGCTGGTGGAAACCTCCGGCCACTTGCTGGACGTGGACGGCGTGCGCGTCGATACGCGGGCGCAGGCGAAGGACGGAAAAGCCGGCCTGTGGCTGCTGGACCCTGAATTCATCACCGTCGCCACCGGCGGCACCGCCACGCGCGACGACGTGGCCAATTTCGGTGCGGGCCTGGCCGGCGGCATCACCTCGATCGCCCCGGAGACCCTCAATAGTGCCACCACCCACGTGGCGCTGCAGGCACGCCGCGACATTACCTTCGTGGACGCGGTCAACATCTTGTCCCAAGGCGTAGGCTTGTCGGCGCAGGCGGGCGGCGATATCAACGTGAACGCCGCGCTGACCACCAATGGCGGTCCGGTGATCCTGCAGGCCAACCTGGGCGATACCGCCAGCGGTTACGGCGCGGTGAACGTGAACGGTGCGCTGTCGACCAACGGCGGCAACCTGGTGCTGAGCGGCGCCAGCGTGGCCTTGAACGCGGCCGTGCGTGTCGGCCTGGGCGACGCCGACCTGCGCGTGAACAAGTCCGGCGGCGGCATCGCGGTGGGCCAGGGCGGCAGCTTGACTGGCGACTCCGATGCGGCTTACTCGCCGCTGTTCTTCTTCATGGCGGACAATGTCAGCCTGCAGGGCAAAGTGGACGGCGGCGGCGCGGGCGAGGGCACCACGGTGTCCTTCGTGCCGTACACGGCGGACCGCGCCATCCTGGTGTCGAACAGCATGCACGAGGGCAAACTGACGCTGGCCCCGGCGGACCTGGCGCGCATCTCGGCCCTGAATGTGAACATCGGCAGCAGCGGCGCCGGTGGCGGCGTGGTGGTAGCCGACGCGCTGGAACTGGCGACGGTGCGCAACCTCTTCATCGAAAGCGCGGGCGACATCGGTGTCAATAGCACGGTGCAAGCCAGCAGCGCCAACGGTACGCTGTCGCTGGGCACCTACGGCGGCGCGGCGGGCATCGGGTTCGGCGCCGGCGGCAAGCTGGCGGCGCACAACGTCTTGCTGCGTTCGGACCATATGGAACTGGGCGTCACGGCGGGCGCCATCAGCGCCAGCGGCCTGGCCAGCCTGTCCGCCTACAGCGATACCGTTGGCATCCAATTGGGCGGCGGCGGGAGCAATGACAGCGGCGGTGGCGTGTTGGCGCTGTCGGCTGCCGAGTTGGCTGCCATCCAGGCCGGCGTCTTGCAACTGAATACGGCGCAGGATTTGTCGGTGGCGAGCGATGTTCTTTCGGTTGCGGACACGCTGGTGCTGAAAGCGGGCGCCATCAGCAATGGCGGCGGCAAGCTCACCGCCAACGCGCTGGACATGACGGCCAGCGGCAGTATCGGCGCGGCGGACAACCCACTGTCGACGGTGGTGTCGCAACTGTCGGCGCGCAGCACGGCCGCCAGCGGCAGCCATTCCATCGATATCAACAACGTCAACTACGCTGCCAATCCGGTATCGGCCCAGGCGGCCCAGCTGACCATCAAGAATCTCACGCTGGCAAGCGGCAATGGCGGTTCCATCACGCTGCACAATACGGGCGCCACCCTGCTGGACGCAGGCGGCACTGTGAGCACGGATACTGGCAAGGTGACCTTGGCCGCGCATAGCCCGCTGACCATTAACGGCGCCGTGCGCACGGCCTCGGGCGATATTTCGCTGGTGGCCGGTTCGAGCGGCGCCGCCACGGACGTGCTGAGCTTCGGCAGCAGCGCCTTGGTCAGCTCCGGCAGCGGCAGCGTTACGCTCACCGCCGGCGCCGCCATTGTCGGACTGAACAGCGCCACCGTGCAGACCGCGCCGGGCAAACTGGTCACACAAGCGAACCAGAATACGCCCGTGACGCCGCCGGTCACGCCACCAGTTACTCCGCCAGTAACGCCACCAGTTACTCCGCCGGTCACGCCGCCGGTCGAACCTCCGGTCACACCGCCAGTAACGCCACCCGTTACCCCGCCAGTCACCCCACCGGTCACGCCACCGGTAACGCCGCCTGTGACTCCGCCAGTTACGCCACCGGTAACGCCTCCTGTAACGCCGCCGGTGACGCCGCCAGTGGAGCCGCCGGTGACGCCACCGGTTACTCCGCCGGTGACGCCGCCGGTGACGCCGCCGGTGGAACCGCCGGTGACGCCACCGGTTACGCCGCCCGTGACGCCGCCGGTGGTAACTCCACCGGTGGAGCCGCCCGTGACGCTGCCGGTCGAGCCGCCGGTCACGCCGCCCGTGGTAACGCCGCCGCCAAGCGCGGACATCTGCACCATAGCGCCGAATTCGGCGCTGTGTCAGGTCCTGTCGCCGCCGACCGCCAGCGAGCCGGTGAAGCCAGTCCAGATCGCGGCCAATGAAGTCATCAAGACCGTCAGCGCCAGCAGGCCGCGCTCGGAAACCGGCGGTCCGGCCGGCACATCCTCCACGCCGGACGACCAGACCGACAGCAAATCGGACACCAAAGAACTCGCCTCAAACGACCAATCGGGAATCAAAAATGAGCCAGCTAAAAAAATGTACTGCAACTAAAGCCTTGTTGCTGCTGGTCCTGTGGTGCAGTTGCACCCTGGCCCTGGCGGCGCAAGTTGCGGGCACCGTCGTGCAGCTGAGCGGCCCGCTGATGGCGCGCAAGGCCAGCGGCGCGGTCAAGATCCTGTCGCTCAAGTCCGAGGTCGAGAGCGGCGACACGCTGGTCACGGAAAAGAACACCTACGCGCTGGTGCGCTTCATCGACAACAGCGAGATCACCCTCAAGCCGTCGACGACCATGAAGATAGACAGCTACGCCTTCGACAACGCCAAGCCGGACCAGGACAGCGCCAATTTCAGCCTGGTGAAAGGCGGCCTGCGTTCCGTCACCGGCCTGCTGGGCAAGCGCAACAAGGAAAAATTTGAACTGAAGACGCCTAGCGCCACCATCGGCATCCGCGGCACCACCTTCATCGCCGACTTCGTGCCGGAGGAAGAGCAACGCGCCATGGCGTCGCTGCAAGCCTGGCTCAACGCCAGCACCGCCGCGCTGGGCGAGAGCGTGATGCCGATCGCGCCGCTGCAACTGGCGCAGGCGTCGCCGTCGATGACACGGCCGCCGGTCGGCGCGCCGGTCTTGCCGCCCGGCCTGTACGTGCAGGTGATCGATGGCCTGATCAATGTCAGCAACAAGGGCGGAGCGCAGCAATTTTCGGCTGGCCAGTTCGGCTACACGGCCAACCCGATAATGGCGCCGGTCATCGTGCCGAAGAATCCGGGCCTCATCTTCTTGCCGCCCCCGGCATTCTCGGCTCCGCCGCCGGTCAGTGGTACCAGCTCGCAGCCCAAGTCCAACGCCGTCGACTGCGAAGTCCGCTAAACCCGGAGCAAGCCATGAATATCGGCCAGGCAGCGCAGGCATCGGGCGTGACCGCCAAGATGATCCGCTACTATGAAAGCATAGGGCTGGTCAGCGAAAGCCGGCGCAGCGAGGCGGGATACCGCATCTATGGCGACAAGGACTTGCATGCGCTGCGCTTTATCAAGCGCGCCCGCAAGCTGGGCTTCTCGCTGGAGCAGATCCGCGAGTTGCTGTCGTTGTGGCAGGACAGCGGACGCGCCAGCGCCGACGTGAAAAAGATCGCGCTCTCGCACGTGGACGAACTGAATCAGCGCATCCGCGAGCTGACGGAAATGCGCGACACGCTGGCCACGCTGGCATCGTGCTGCCACGGCGACCAGCGTCCCGACTGCCCCATCCTGCAAACGCTCAGCGAATAAACATCCACACGGTCAGCGCCGCGCCGACCGCCACCACGAAGCCGCGCATCAGCTTTTCCGGCATGCGGTGGATCAGCCACGAACCGCACAGGCCGCCCACAATGCCGCCCGCGCACAGCGCCAGCGCGGCGGGCCAACTGATCATGCCCGAGAAGGCGAAGATCGCCGCGGCGGACGCATTCATGGCCATCGCCAGCATGTTCTTGGTGGCGGTGGCCATGCGGATCTGTTGGCCGGCAATGGTGAGCGCGGCCAGCATCAGGAAGCCGATACCGCCGCCGAAATAGCCACCGTAGACGGCGATGCAGCTCTGCACCGCCACCAGCGCGCCGGTGGGCATGCCGCTCACGGCGTGCAGCGGCTGGCTGCGGAAACTGCCCCAGGCGAACACCGAGGTGGCGAACAGCACCAGCCACGGCACCAGCTTGGAGAAGAACAGCGGCGGCGTTACCATCAGCAGGATGGCGCCAAGCACGCCGCCGACTATGCTGATAGCGAACAGCTGCTTGAACGTCAGCCCGCCCACACCGCCCACCAGCTTGCGGCCGGCGATGGCGGAAGTGGTCTGGCTGGGGAACATGGCGAGGGTGGAGGTCATGTTGGCCGCCACCGGGTTCAGGCCGGCCAGCAGCAGGGCCGGGAAGGTAATGAAGGAGCCGCCGCCTGCCAGGGCGTTCTGCACCCCGGCAAACAGGCCGGCGGCTGCGATCAGGAGGACGGTGTGGAGTTCGAGGGGAGGGACGGGAGACATGCGGGGATTATAGCCGGGCCGACCCGCCGCCGCTCGGCCGCGCCGGGCCGGCGCGGTTTCGGGCATCATGGCCGTTTCAGCAATGCGCGGGGAGGCGGCGATGGTTTATGAACTGTATTACTGGCCCACCATCCAGGGCCGTGGCGAATTTGTGCGGCTGGCGCTGGAGGAGGCGGGCGCCGCCTACAAGGACGTGGCGCGCGGCAAAGGCGGCATGAAGCCCACCGAGGCATCCATCGATCCCGCCGAAGAAGAGCGCGCCGCATTTGCGCCGCCGGTGCTGCGCGCGGGCGAACTGCTCATCGGACAGACCGCCAATATCCTGCTTTACCTGGGCCGCCGCCACGGCCTGGCGCCACGCGCCGAAGCGGGTTGGCTGTGGGCGCACCAGCTGCAGCTCACCATCGCCGACATCGTCAACGAAGCGCACGACACGCACCACCCCGTGTCCACCAATCTGTATTACGAAGACCAGAAGAAGGAAGCGAAAAAGCGCGCGGCCGATTTTACGGCCGAACGCATTCCCAAGTTCCTCGGCTACTTCGAACAAATCCTGCAGAACAATGGCGGCCGCTACATGGTGGGCAAGCGCCTGAGCTACGTGGACCTGTCCCTGTTCCAGCTGGTCGAGGGCCTGCGCTATGCCTTCCCGAAGGCGATGGCGAGGCTGGAGCCCGGCTGGCCGGGCTTGTTGGCCCTGCACGCCATGGTGGCCCAGCGTCCCAATATTGCCGCCTACCTGGCATCGAAACGCCGCATACCCTTCAACGAGGACGGCATCTTCCGCCGTTACCCTGAACTCGAGTAGGCATTACTGCGCCGCGCTGACCGGGAAGCCCGCGCCGGCGATGGCCGCCTTCACCGCGTCCAGCGCCGCGCCAGACTGCACCTTCACCAGCCTGGACGCCAGGTCCACCTCAACGCTCGCCTGCGCGTCGACCGCCTTCACCGCTTTGGTCACGCTCGCCACGCAATGACCGCAGCTCATTTCTTCCACTTGCAGCTGATACATATCGACCTCCTTGTTGTGATGTGATCACTGTACTCCTTCCCATCGTAGGAAGGTCAAGCGCTAAAGCTGTGTTATTTTGACAGCACAATTCATTGAACGGGAGCAGCATGAAACGATGGTTATGGATGGGCCTGCTGGCGCTGACTGCGTGCGGCGGCCCGGTGGAGACCGGCGCGCAGGGCGGTGCCGCCCTGAAGGAGGGCGGCAGGGGGCAGTTCCTCGCTTACGAGCACACGGTGTCCATCGATACCGACGAGGCCCAGGTACGGCCGCTGGCGGACAAGCTGGTCGCCGCCTGCCAGGCGGACCGCGAGAACAACTGCACCTTGCTGGAGTCCGGCAGCAGCCAGGGGCGCGATCCGAGCGCGCATGTGAAGCTGCGCGCCAAGCCGGCCGGCGTGGCCCGGCTGGTGGCGCTGGCGTCGGCCGGCGGCAGCGTGCAGAGCCGGCAGACCCATGTCGACGACCTGGCCAAGTCCATCATCGACAGCAACAAGCGGCTCGACATGCTGCGGGACTACGAGCGCAAGCTGAAGGGCCTGGAGGACAAGGCGGGCAACAGCATCGATACCCTGATGAAGCTGTCCAAAGAACTGGCCTCGGTGCAGTCCGAGCTGGAGCAGGCCACGGGCCAGAATGCGCACCTGCTGGAGCGCGTGAACCTGGATCTGCTGACGGTCCGGATCGACGCACACCACCACAGGTCGTTCTGGTCGCCGATCGGCAGCGCGTTATCCGAATTCACGCAGAACTTGTCGCAGGGCGTATCGAGCCTCGTCACGGGCCTGGCGTATCTGCTGCCCTGGTTGCTGGCGGCGTTCATGGCCTGGCTGGGCGGACGCAGGCTCTGGCGAAAGTTCAAGCGGAAGTAAAAAAGCCCCGCACGCGGTGAGGCGGGCGGGGCTGGCTTGGCATTGAAGCCGATGTTGTTACAGCACGTCGCTGGCGTGGTCGGCCAGGCGCGAGCGTTCGCCGCGCGCCAGGGTCACGTGGCCGCTGTGCGACCAGCCTTTGAAGCGGTCCACCACGTAGGTCAGGCCGCTCGAACCTTCGGTCAGGTAAGGCGTGTCGATCTGCGCGATGTTGCCCAGGCAAAGGATCTTGGTGCCGGGACCGGCGCGCGTCACCAAGGTCTTGACCTGCTTCGGCGTCAAGTTCTGCGCCTCGTCGATGATCAGGAACTTGTTGACGAAGGTGCGGCCGCGCATGAAGTTGAGCGACTTGATCTTGATGCGCGAACGGATCAGGTCCTGCGTCGCCGCGCGGCCCCATTCGCCGCCATCGCTGTCGGACTTGTTCAGCACTTCCAGGTTGTCGTCGAAGGCGCCCATCCATGGCGACATCTTCTCTTCCTCGGTGCCCGGCAGGAAACCGATGTCCTCGCCCACCGGCACGGTGACGCGGGTGACGATGATCTCGTTGTACAGCTTGGTCTCCAGCACCTGCGCCAGGCCGGCCGCCAGGGCCAGCAGGGTCTTGCCGGTACCGGCCTGGCCCAGCAGCGTGACGAAGTCGCACTCCGGGTTCATCAGCAGGTTCAGCGCGAAGTTCTGCTCGCGGTTGCGCGCGGTCACGCCCCACACGCTGTTCTTGTTGTGGCTGTAGTCGCGCAGGGTTTGCAGCACGGCGGTCTTGCCATTGATCTGCTTGACCTGGCCGTAGAACGGCGCTTCGCCGTTGGCCGGCTCGAGGAACACGAACTGGTTCACTAGCAGGGTCGGGATGACCGGGCCGGTGACGCGGTAGAACGTGGCGCTCTGGCCGTTCTTGTTCTCCTGCCAGGACTCCATGTCCTTGCCGTGCTTGTTCCAGAAGTCGTCCGGCAGCTGGACGATGCCCGAGTACAGCAGGTCGGTGTCTTCCAGCACGTGGTCGTTGAAGTAGTCTTCGGCCGGCAGGCCCAGCGCGCGCGCCTTGATGCGCATGTTGATGTCTTTCGACACCAGCACCACGGCGCGGCCCGGCTGCTCGTCTTCCAGCGAACGCACCACGCCCAGGATCTGGTTGTCGGCCTTGCCTTGCGGCAGGCTGGACGGCAGTTCGGCGATCTGCAGCTTGGTCTGGAAGAACAAACGGCCCTTGGCGTCCTTGTTGCCCAGCTTGGACAGCGGGATGCCGCTCTCGATGGCGTCGTCGTCGGTGCTGCCGACCAGCGCGTCCAGCGTGCGCGAAACTTGGCGCGCGTTGCGCGCCACTTCGGTCATGCCTTTCTTGTGATTGTCCAGCTCTTCCAGCGTCATCATCGGCAGGTAGACGTCGTGCTCCTCGAAGCGGAACAGCGACGACGGGTCGTGCATCAATACGTTGGTGTCGAGCACGAACAGCTTGGTGCTGCCTTCCTGGTCGGCATGGCGGCTGGTGGAGGACTTGATGGTCACTTCCACCGGCTTGTGCTTGGCGGGATGCGGCGCTTCGACCAGCACCGGCGCGGACTTGCCGCGCGGCGACTTGGCCTTCGGCGACGGTGCTGCGGGCGCTGCGGGAGCAGGCGCGGCCTGCAGCAGTGCGGCTTTCTTTGGCGCCGGTTTCGCGGCGGCGGTCTTGGCCTTGGCGGCCGGTGCGGCGACAACGGAAATCGGTGCGGCTGGCGCAGCGACCGGGGCAACGGCTTTGGCGGACTTGGCCGCCGGCGCTGCCTTGACAGCTTTTTTCGGCGCGGCAGGCGCCAGTTCAACAACAGGCAAAGGCTGGGGACGAACGCCGCTGGCCTTCGGGTAATCTTTCGCGAGCAACAGGGTTGCCGGCTTGGTAGGCAGTTTTGGCAGTGGCATCAGGATCTCGATCTAAAAAATGCTGGAAGGGTCCGCCCATAGCACACGTCCCGCAGGGAGCGGCGCATGGGGTGGATGCTGACGAAAAGAAATATAAGAACTGCCGCGGGCGGGTAACGCCCGTTGAATGTACCGGTTGGTGGCCGCAGCCACCTGGTACAGTTGGTGGGAGAACTTTGCAGACTCAAAATCGAATGTAGGTGCGTCAGAGGTATTACGTTCTATGATTTGACAAATTCCAGTACTTCATCGACGTGACCAGGAACCTTCACGCCTCTCCATTCTTTCACCAATCGGCCGCTACCGTCAATGACAAACGTGCTGCGCTCGACGCCGCGCACGGTCTTGCCGTACATCTGCTTCATCTTCATGACGCCGAAGGCCTGGCACACGGCTTCGTCGGGGTCGGAAATCAGCTCGAAGGGCAGGCCCAGCTTGGCTTTGAAGTTCTCGTGCGACTTCAGCGAGTCGCGGCTGATGCCGTAGATTTCGGCGCCGGCCGCCAGAAACTGCTCGTGCAGGTCGCGGAAGGCCATGTTTTCCGTCGTGCAACCAGGGGTGTTGTCCTTCGGATAAAAGAATAGCACGGTGTGCTTGGCCGGGCGGCCCGACAACTGGAAGGTCTGGCCGCTGGTCATGGCGGCGGAAAAGTCGGCGACGGTTGCTACGGATGGGCTATCAGCCACAGGTGCTCTCCTGGACGGTGGCGCTGGTGCGTGGGCATTGTTGGCGCTGGCAGCGTACCCAGCGGCGCATAGATGGGGATGATGTACTGTTATTCAAGCTTGTTCGGCTGATATTTGTTATTGCTTTTCGATGATCAGTGCCAGCGTCACCTTGCGGCCTTCGGCCATCAGGATGTTGTAGGTGCGGCAGGCGGCGTTGGTGTCCATGCACTCCACGCCGATGTGCTTGTTCACCAGCGGGGCGCTCAGCTTCGGATGCACGAAGCGCTGGCGCTCGCCGGTGCCGAGGATGACCACGTCGGGCGTGTCGGCCAGCAGCTGCTCGAAATGCTCGACCGTCAGCTGCTCGAAACCGGCCACCGGCCAGGCGCGCGGCGGCGTTTCCGGCAGCACGATCAGGCTGTAGTCGTAAGGCTGGGCGTTGATTTCCACGCCGCCGGCGAAGTAGCCGGTGACGGTCTGGTAGGCCTGGGTGCTGTTGGGGTGGAGCTTCATAATAAAGTTTATGCGTAAGTATCTGTACGTAAAGTGGCGTAAAGGCACGCGATTCAGACCGTTATTGTAACGTTTTCCCTTGATCTGCGGCCCGCGAAGGTTGATTTAATCAAGCGGTTTCGGCAGAATGGGTATTTTCGCAATGCACCATTTGCGCGCATCGCCCGCCACGGGCCCCGTTATCTCGATAGGATTAGATTTTGCGACCGATTAACAAGTCGAACAAGCTGGCCGAAGTTTGCTATGAAATCCGCGGTCCCGTGCCGGAGAAGGCGCGGCAGATGGAAGAGGAAGGCCACAAGATCACCAAGCTCAACATCGGCAACCTGGCGGTGTTCGGCTTCGATCCGCCGGACGAAATCGTCCACGACATGATGGTCAACCTGCATGGCGCGGCCGGCTACACCGATTCCAAGGGCATGTTCGCGCCGCGCAAGGCGGTCATGCATTACACGCAGGGCAAGAATATCGCCGGCGTGGGCATCGACGATATCTACCTGGGCAATGGCGCGTCCGAACTGATCGTGATGTCGATGAACGCGCTGCTCAACACCGGCGACGAAGTGCTGGTGCCGGCGCCCGACTATCCGCTGTGGACCGCCGCCGTGAGCCTGTCCGGCGGCACCCCGGTGCACTATGTGTGCGACGAGCAGCAGGACTGGTTCCCCGACATCGAGGACATGCGCCGCAAGATCACCAGCAACACCAAGGCCATCGTGGTCATCAACCCGAACAATCCGACCGGCGCGCTGTATCCGGACGAGATCCTGCTGCAGATCATCGAACTGGCGCGCCAGCACCAGCTCATCATCTACGCCGACGAGATCTACGACAAGGTGCTGTACGACGAAGCGCAGCATACCTCGATCGCCTCGCTGGCGGACGACGTGCTGATGGTCACCTTCAACGGCCTGTCGAAGAACTACCGCGCCTGCGGCTACCGTGCCGGCTGGATGGTGGTCTCCGGCGAGAAACGCCATGCAAAAGATTACATCGAGGGCCTGAACATGCTGGCCTCGATGCGTTTGTGCGCAAACGCGCCGGGCCAGTTTGCCATCCAGACTGCGCTCGGCGGCTACCAGAGCATACAAGACCTGGTGGGCCCCGGCGGGCGCCTGTTAAAGCAACGCGATCTGGCTTACAAGCTGCTGACCGACATTCCGGGCGTCACTTGCGTCAAGCCGAAAGCCGCGCTGTACATGTTCCCGCGTCTTGATCCGAAGATCTATCCGATCGCGGACGACCAGCAATTCGCCTACGACTTGCTGGCAGAAACCAAAGTACTGATAGTCCAGGGCACCGGATTCAACTGGATTGCGCCCGACCACTTCCGCGTCGTGTTCCTGCCGAACACCGACGACATGACGGAAGCGTTCGGACGTATCGCGCGCTTCATGGAAGGCTATCGCAAGCGCCACGGCAGCCCCATCTGATAATCACAGCGCCGGGCCGGCGCCGCCGGCCGCGCTGCAAGGAACTCACCATTATGAAACCCATCAAAGTAGGCCTGTTAGGTGTCGGCAATGTCGGCTCCGGCACGTTCAACGTACTGGAACGCAACCAGGAAGAAATTCGCCGCCGCGCCGGGCGCGGCATTGAAGTGGTGGCCGTCTCGGCCCGCAACCTGGAACGCGCCAAGCAGCGCACTGGCGGCAAAGTGAAAGTGGTCGCCAGCCCGTTCGACATCGTCAACGATCCGGAAATCGATATCGTCGTCGAGCTGATCGGCGGCTACGACGAAGCCAAGGCGCTGGTGCTGCAAGCCATCGCCAACGGCAAGCACGTGGTCACCGCCAACAAGGCGCTGCTGGCCGTGCATGGCAATGAAATCTTCGCCGCGGCCCAGGAAAAGGGCGTGATGGTGGCGTTCGAAGCGGCCGTGGCCGGGGGCATCCCCATCATCAAGGCGCTGCGCGAAGGCCTGACCGCCAACCGCATCGACTGGTTTGCCGGCATCATCAACGGCACCACCAACTTCATCCTGTCCGAGATGCGCGACAAGGGCCTGGACTTCGCTACCGTGCTGAAACAGGCGCAGGAACTGGGCTACGCCGAAGCCGACCCCACCTTCGACATCGAAGGCGTGGACGCGGCGCACAAGGCCACCATCATGTCGGCCATTGCCTTCGGCATCCCGGTGCAGTTCGACAAGGCGCACGTGGAAGGCATTTCCAAGCTGGCGGCGGTGGACATCAAGTACGCCGAGCAGTTGGGCTACCGCATCAAGCTGCTGGGCATCGCCAAGCGCGCCAAGGTCAACGGCGTGGAAGGCATCGAGCTGCGCGTGCACCCGACGCTGATCCCGGCCAAGCGCCTGATCGCCAACGTGGAAGGCGCCATGAACGCGGTGCTGGTGCAGGGCGACGCGGTGGGCGCCACGCTGTACTACGGCAAGGGCGCAGGCGCCGAACCGACCGCCTCGGCCGTGATTGCCGACCTGGTCGACATCACCCGCCTGGCCACGGCCGACCCGGAGCACCGCGTGCCGCACCTGGCGTTCCAGCCGAACGCCATGACCGACATCCAGATCCTGCCGATGTCCGAGATCACCACCAGCTACTATCTGCGCCTGCACGTGGTGGACCAGCCGGGCGTGCTGGCCGACCTGACCCGCATCCTGGCCGATGGCGCCATCTCGATCGACGCCATGATGCAGAAGGAACCTGGCGACAACGAGACCCGCACCGATATCATCATCCTGACCCACCAGACCCAGGAGAAGAACGTCAACGCCGCCATCGCCAAGATGGAAGGGCTGTCCACCGTGGTGGGCAACGTGACCAAGATCCGCCTGGAAAACCTGAGCTGAGCCGCTGTCGCTTGAGATCAGAGGCGAGCCTGGGCTCGCCTTTTTTTCGCCCGCAATAATCAGCAACTCGATCATCCGCCGCCGGCGCCAGGTGCTAACCTTGGCGCTCTCACCGGAGCCCGCCTTGAAGCCACTGATCTTGCTGCTACTGGCCGCCGGCCACGCCAGCGCCGCCACCTGGTACGTTTCTCCCGCCGGCAACGACGCCGCCAGCGGCGCGCAGGACGCCCCCTGGCGCTCCATCGCCCGCGCCCAGGGCGCCGCCGCGCCCGGCGACACCGTTTACCTGCGCGGCGGCCGCTACGCCTACAGCGCCGCCACCACAGCGTGCGCCAGCCGCACCGCCGTGGTGGACGCCGTCACGCTCAATAAAAGCGGCAGCGAAGGCGCCCCCATCCGCTACTGGGCCTACCCCGGCGAAACGCCGGTGTTCGACTTTTCCGCCATGAAGGACGACTGCCGCGTGAAAGGCATCAACGTCTCGGCCAGCTGGCTGCACCTGAAAGGCCTGGAAATCACCGGCGCGCCGCAGCAGCCGGAAAACCGCCTGAACCACGAATCCTGGGGCCTGTGGATCAAGGGCAGCCACAACGTGTTCGAACAGCTCGACGCCCACCACAACATGGGCCCCGGCGTATTCATCGCCGACGGCAGCCACAACCTCGTGCTGAACAGCGACTCGCACCACAACTACGACCCCTACACGTCCAACGGCGCAGGGCAGAGTGCCGACGGTTTCGGCGCCCACATCAAGGCCAACCAGCCCGGCAACGTGTTCCGCGGCTGCCGCGCGTGGGCCAACACCGACGACGGCTTCGACCTCATCAAAGCCTATTCCCCGGTGACGATAGAGTATTCGTGGGCCTGGCAGCACGGCTACCTGCCCGGCACCGCCACACCGCTGGCGGCAGGCAACGGCAACGGCATCAAGGCCGGCGGCTACGGCGGCGTGTACGCGGCCAACGGCGTCAAGCACACCGTGCGCTTCTCGGTTGCCTTCAACAACAAGGCCGCAGGCTTCTACGCCAACCACCACCCGCTGGCGCTCGAGTTCTTCAACAACACCGCCTTCGGCAACGGCGCCGACTACGACATGCGCGGCATCGCCCCGGACGGCGCGCCCGCCAGTTTCGGCCTGCTGCGCAACAACATCGGCCGCACCGTGCGCAATGCCGCCGGCGCCGACCAGGCCCACAACAGTTGGACCCTGCCGCTCACCCTGCGCGATACCGACTTCGACAGCGTCTCCGCCGCAGGCTGGGATGCCCCGCGCCAGGCAGACGGCAGCCTGCCCGTCCTGCCCAACTACCGGCCGCGCGCCGGCAGCGCGCTGACAGCCCAAGGCGTGGACGTCGGGCTGCCGTTCAGTGGCGCCGCGCCGGGCCTGGGCGCGTTCGAGCCGCGCGCACAGGCAAAAAAATAGCCGGGCTGCGCGAAACGCGGCCCGGCGAAAAGGTCTTACTCTGGGTAGGTACTACAACATCAACTGCGGGTGCTACAAAAACTTCGCTACAACTTGATTACTTGCTGGCGACGGTCAGTTCGCTTTTCACTTCCTTCACGCCTTCAACGGCGGAGGCGGCCTGGATAGCTTTGGTGCCGATATCGGTGTTGGCGACTTGGCCGGTCAGCGTGACCACGCCCTGGGCAGCGGTAACGCCCACGCCTTTGTAGTCACCCAGCGCGGCCTGGACTTTCTTGCTCAGCGCGCTGTCGGTGGCGGTGGCGGCAGTGCCGACGCCAGCCATCGCGCCTTCTTGCTGTGGCACGGCGTAGGCGGCGGTGATCGAAGCGGCGGTCAGGGTGGCGGCGGCCAGCAGGCGGGTGATCATTTTGGTATTCGTCATGTTTGCTACTCCATAAAGGTTTTTAAAGGAACGCCTTGTGACGTTATCCATCCTATTGCAAGCGGTGTGCCAGCTCTAAAAACTCCAATAAAATCAAGGGTTTGGTAAATTTGCCAAGATTAACTTGCCGACAGGCAGCGGATTCACCACATGATTTGTCGTGATATGGCGACAGCTTCCCAAGCGATTTTCATAAGTCACTGAATAACAAGGACATTTTTCTGTCGCCACGCAACGACAGAAAAAAAGGCTATGGCTCGGCGCGCGGCGATTGGGTAGAGTCTGAACACCCACCCAAGGAGACCTGCTCATGCAATTGTCCAACTACAAGACTTCTACCAAGCTGGTGCTGGCATTCATCGCGGTGGCCACGATAGGCGCGCTGCTGGGCGCCTATGCCATCTACAACATGAAGCGCATCAGCGACGCCGACACCCGTCTTTACCAGAAGGAATTGATGGGCCTGTCATACTTCAAGGAGGCCAATGTGGAGCGCCTGAAGGCCGTGGTCGGCCTGCGCGACGCCATCCTCGCCACCAGCCAGGCCGAGCGCGACAACGCCTGGGGCCGCATCGCGGATGGCCGCGCCAAGAGCCAGGCCTTTATCGCGAAGGCGAGCCCTTTGTTTACGACAGAAGAGGGGCGCCGCCAGGTGGCGCAGCTGCAGGACGTCATTCGTGCCGACCAGGCGGCCGCCGACGGGCTGATGGGACGCATCAAGAGCAGCGAGATGCACGCCGACAGCGAACTGCAGCAATACATGCGCGCCAACGTGGTCCAGCCCAGCGTGCAATTGGGCGTGGCCATGACCAAGCTGTCCCAGCTCAAGGAAAGCGAAGCCAAAGCTGTCGCCGACGCCAACACGGAGCTGTACGCCGGCAGCCGCAACGTCACCATCGTGCTGGTGCTGGCCGGGCTGGCGGCGGGCGTGTTCCTCGGCTTTGCGGTCAGCCGGCACGTGACCAATCCGCTGGCGGTGGCGGTGGGCAGCGCGCACCGCATGAGCGAGGGCGACATGACGGTGGCCATGCGGGTGGAAGGCAAGGACGAGACGGCGCAGCTGCTGCAGGCGCTGGAAAACATGCGGGCCAGCCTGCAGGGCATCGTGGCCACGGTGCGCGAGGATGCCGATGGCGTGGCCACCGCCAGCGCCGAGATCGCGCAAGGCAATATGGACTTGAGCTCGCGCACCGAGAGCCAGGCCAGCGTGCTGGAGGAAACGGCCGCGTCGATGGAGGAAATCAGTTCGGCGGTCAAGCAGAATGCCGACAGCGCGCGCCACGCCAACCAGCTGGCCTCGAATGCGGCCAGCGTGGCCGTGCGCGGCGGCGAAGTGGTGGCGCAGGTGGTGTCCACCATGCAAGGCATCAATGACGCGTCGCGCAAGATCGAAGACATCACCGGCGTGATCGACGGTATCGCCTTCCAGACCAATATCCTGGCGCTGAACGCGGCGGTGGAAGCGGCGCGCGCGGGCGAGCAGGGCCGGGGCTTCGCGGTGGTGGCGTCCGAAGTGCGCAACCTAGCGCAGCGCTCGGCCGCGGCGGCCAAGGAGATCAAGGCGCTGATCAGCGACTCGGTGGAACGCGTGGACCTGGGCGCCAGACTGGTGGACCAGGCTGGCGCCACCATGACGGAAGTGGTGGCGAGCGTGCAGCGGGTCAGCGCCATCATCGGCGAGATCGCGCTGGCCAGCGGCGAGCAGACCACCGGCGTGGAACAGGTGAACCAGGCGATCATCGAAATGGACCACGTCACGCAGCAGAACGCGGCGCTGGTCGAGCAGGCCGCGGCGGCCGCCAAGGCCATGCAAGACCAGGCGGCCAGCCTGGCGCAGGCGGTCAGCGTGTTCAAGATCGAAGCGGGCGCCGCGCGCCAGCATGCCCACAACCCGGCCTCCAGCCGGGCGCTGGCGCTCAGGTGAAGCCGCAGGGCGGACTGGCGGCGCGCGCCGGGCGCGCAACGCGCAGGCCGCCGGCGCCATGCCTGGCATGGCGGGTTGCCAGCGGCCCTACGACTCGGCGCCGTCGGCGCGGAACTGGGCGGCGTTGAGGTCGTATTTCTGCAGCAGGCGATAGAACTCGGTGCGGTTGCGGTCGGCCAGGCGGGCCGCGTCGGCCACGTTGCCGTCGGTGAGCTTGAGCAGCTGCACCAGGTAGTTGCGCTCGAAGCGCTGCTTGGCCTCGGTGTAGCTGAGCACTTCCAGCGACGGCACGCGCAGCGCGCGCTGCACCAGCGTGAGCGGCACCAGCGGGGCGGTGGCCAGCGCGCACACATGCTCGACCACGTTGTACAGCTGGCGCACGTTGCCGGGCCAGGAAGCGCGCGTGAGCGCCTCCAGCGCGCCCGGCGCGAAGCCGCTGACGGTCTTCTGGTACTTGGCCGCCAGCGCATGCAGGAAGCGCGTGGCCAGCAGCGCCACGTCTTCGCGCCGCTCGGACAGCGGCGGCAAGGTCAGCGTGATGACGTTGAGCCGGTAATACAAGTCCTCCCTGAACTGGCCCTCGAGCATGGCCGTGTCCAGGTCGCGGTGGGTGGCGGACAGGATGCGCACGTCCACCGGCCGCCCCTGGTCGGAGCCGAGCTGGCGCACCACGCGCTCCTGCAGCACGCGCAGCAGCTTCACTTGCAGCAGCAGTGGCATGTCGCCGATTTCATCCAGGAACAGGGTGCCGCCGTCGGCCGCCTGCACCAGGCCTTCGCGGCTGTTGACGGCACCCGTGTAGGCGCCTTTCACGTGGCCGAACAGTTCCGATTCCAGCAGTTGCTCGGGAATGGCGCCGCAGTTGACGGCGATGAAGGGCGCTTTCGCGCGCCGGCTGGCGCGGTGGATGGCGCGCGCCAGCAGCTCCTTGCCGGTGCCGCTCTCGCCGCGTATCAGCACGCTGGCGTCGGACGCGGCCACCAGCTTGGCTTCGGCCAGCAGCTCGGCCATGGACTGGCTGCGGCTGATGATCTCCTCGCGCCAGCTTTCGTCGCCGCCGCCGTGCACCGGCGCCGGCGCGGTCAGGCTCAGCGCCTGCTCGATGCGCTCCAGCAGCACCTTGGCGTCGAACGGCTTGGTCAGGTAGGCGTAGGCGCCCAAGGTGGTCGCTTCCACCGCGTCCGGTATGGTGCCGTGTGCGGTCAGCAGGATCACCGGCAGCGCCGGGTACTGCGAGCGGATCTCCTGGAACAGCGCCATGCCGTCGCGGTCGGGAAGGCGGATGTCGCTCACCACCAGCTGCGGCAGCTCGATCGACAGCCGCGCCAGCGCCGCCTCCGCGCTGCCCACCGCCGTCACGCGGTAGCCGTTGGCGCTGAGCCGCAGCGACAGCAGGCGCAGCAGGTCCGGATCGTCGTCGACCAGCAGGATGTGGGCGCCGGCCATCAGCGGCCTCCCTGCGCCGACGATTGCGGCGGCGGCCGCACCGGCAGGTTGCGTTCGATCGCCTTCAAACCCTCCAGCATATCGTTCAGCTGCTCGGTCTTGCGCTGGTTTTCCTTCAGCTGCGCGATGAGCTTCTCGTTGGCCTCGGACAGGCGGCGCGCCTCGGCGCAGTGGCTCGAGAGCAGCTGCGCCAGCGGCTTGATCGATTGCGCCGCCTGCTCGTTGGACGTGGCCACGCTGTCGAATTGCGCCTGCGCGCGCGCCAGGTCGCCGGTGCCGCGTGTGAGCATCAGGATCATGCCGATCTGCAGCGACAGCTTGGGCGTGGATTGCTGCAGGCTCAAGCCGCTCAGTTCTTTCAGCAGCTCGCCTTGCGCCATGCGGCGCAGGCTTTGATGGTAGGCCAGCAGCGGCGCGGCCTCGTCCTGCGGCGAGACATGCGTGAGCGGCGTTTGCGCCAGCGGCGCGACTGGCGGCGGCGCCACCATCACCGGCGGCGGCGGTGGCGGCGGGGCCGGCGTCACGCAGGCGCCCAGCAGCAACAAGGGCAGCGCGGGCAGCAGGGACAGCAATTTACTGGTCATAAGGAAGTTCGATCCGAAAATGGGCTCCCGCCTGGGAGGGAAGCAGATGCAGGCTGCCGCCATGCGCCTGCACGTATTCGCGCACGATGGACAGGCCAATGCCGTTGCCGCGCCGTGCGCCGGGCGGCTGGCGTTCGCCTTGATAAAAGGGCTCGAAGACGCGCTCGGCGTCTTCTTTCGCTACGCCGGGGCCCTGGTCGATGCAATCGATGCGCAGCAGCCCCTGGTGCTCGTCCAGCGTGAAGCGCACCGTGCCGCCCTGTGGACTGAACCGCACCGCGTTCGACAGCAGGTTGCCCAGCGCGATAGCCATCTTGTCGCGGTCCATCGGCATGGCGCGCGGCGCGCCGTCGACCCGTGCGACCAGGGCGCGCGCCTGCAGCTGCAGCTGCTGGTTGGCGATCACCTCGTGCAGCAGCGCGGCCGGTTCGCAAGGCGCGCGCAGCAAGTGCTGGGCGTCGAAATTGGCCGCGTTATAGCGCAGCAGGTCTTCGATCTGGTTCTGCAGCGAGGCGGTGTTCTGGCGCAGGATGACGGCGATTTCGCGCTGCTGGGGCGTGAGCGCGCCCAGCACCTGGTCTTCCAGCAGCGCCACGCCCTCCACCAGCGCGGCCAGCGGCGTTTTCAGCTCGTGCGAAATATGGCGCAGGAAGCGCGACTTGTCGGCCTCCAGGTCCGACAGGCGCTGGCGCAGCCAGTTCAGCTGCTGGCCCAGGCGGCGCAAATCGTTCGGCCCCTCGACGGCGATGGCGTCGCCGTAGCGGTTCTCGCCGAGGCGGTGGATGGCTTGTTCGATCTGTTTCAGCGGGCGCGACACCCAGGCGCCGAAGCCGACCGCCAGCAGCGCGGCGACGGCGATGGCGGCGGCCACCTGGCCGGTGAGCACGCCGCGCCGCTGGTCCAGCTCATCGAGCAGCATCTGGTTGCGCCGCTCCACTTCGCGTTTCACCTCGTCCTCCAAGGCCTGGCTGATGGCGGGCAGGCCGCCCAGGGCCTGGTTCAAGGCCTGGTTCAGCGCCTGCTGGCGTCCGGCGCGGCGCGCGCGCGGGGTCTGTAATACCGCCCACGCCGCCGCGCTGCGCTGGTTCCAGTCGGCAAAGGTTTGCGGCGGCGCGCCGGGCAGGCCGGCGGCCACGGCCGCCAGGGCCGCCTGGGCGTCGCGCCAGGCCTCGGCGTAGCGCTGGCGGAAGGCCGGATCGTCCAGCACCAGGAACTGGCGCGCGCTGCGCTCCATGGCCACGCTGCGTTCGGCCAGGCGCTGCGCATTCTCGGTCAGCGCGATGGCGTGCTGGCCCGCCTCGCGGCTATGGGCGGCGAGGCGGTCCAGGGTCAGCAGGGCATGCACCGACGTCGCGCTCAGCAGCACGGCGATCAGCAAGAACACGCCCAGCAGCAAATGGCGGAATGACAGCTTGGGAAACATAGGAAACGGGGGCCGGACGGCTCAGCAGCGTATCCCGCGCATCATAGGGGAAAACGCCCAAACTCCGCGTCCGATTGCACCTGCCGAGCTGAGCCGCATTTGCCCGAATTCGGGGTCTGACCCCGAAGTGGGCGAAATGCGGCTTAGCTCGCTTGTAGGAGGATGCTTCAGGTGGGAAAGGAAACGGATACTTTGAGGCCTTGGTTGTGGGCGCCGTCGCCGAGGGCGATGGTGGCGCCATGCAGTGCGGCAATATCGCGCACGATGGCCAGGCCGAGACCGGCGCCGCCGGGGTTGCGCTGCATGGAGGCGGCGGCGCGGTAGAAGGGCGAGAACACGCGCTCGCGCTCGCTTTCCGGGATGCCGGGGCCGCTGTCTTCCACTTCCAGCACGGTGCCGGCGCCGGTTGCGCCGGGGCCGACGCGCAGGGTGACGCTGCCGCCGTCCGGCGTGTAGCGCAGCGCGTTGTCGACCAGGTTGGCCACCATTTCGTGCAGCAGCAGGGCTTGCCCTGGGACCACCGCCTCTTGCTCGGCCTCCAGCGCCAGGTCGATGTTGCGGCTGACCGCCGGCACCGCCAGTTCCAGCGCCACCTGCTGCATCAGCGCGCGCAGTTCCACCGGCACCGGGTCGGCGCCGCCGCTGTGCTCGATGCGCGCCAGCATCAGCAGGCGGTTGGCCAGGTGCACCGCCGAGTCGGTGGTGGCGGCGATGCCTTGCACCATGCTGCGCAGCGCGGCCGTGTCGCAGGGGGCGCGGTCGGCTTCGCGTAGCGCCAGTTCGGACTGGGTCTTGAGCACCGTGAGCGGGGTGCGCAGTTGGTGCGAGGCGTCGGCGATAAAGCGGCGCTGGCTGGCGATCAGGCTCTGGATGCGCGACATGGAACCGTTCATGGCTTCCACCAGCGGCCGCACTTCCTTGTGCACCAGCGCGGGATCGACGTCGGACAGGTCGGACACGCTGCGCGTTTCCACCGCTTCCTTCAGCCGCATCAGCGGTTTCAGCACCAGCCGCACGGCGAACCAGACCAGCAGCGCCGTGGCCAGGATCAGGCCTGCCTGCCACAGCAGCGTGTCGAGCAGGATCTGGTTCGACAGGCCGCGCCGCGCGTCCAGCGTCTCGGCCACCTGGATCAGGGCGATGCCGCGCATGCTGTCGTCGTACACCGGCTGCAGCAGTGCGGCGATGCGCACCGGCTGGCCGTTGTAGCGGGCGTGGTAGAAGCGCACCAGCGCCGGATAGGCTTCCGAGCGCGGCACGTTGGCAGGCACCGGCGGCAGGTCGGCGAAGCCGGACACGGTTTCGCCGTTGATGCCGCTGACTTTGTAGAAGATGCGGCCCAGCGTGTCGGTCTCGAAGCTGTCCAGCGCCACGTAGGGCACATCGGCCACCACCTTGCCATCCTGGACGGAGACGCGCTCGGCCAGCGCGCGCGTGGAGGCCAGCAACGAGCGGTCGTAGGCCATGTCGGCCGCGTCCAGCGCGTTGCGGTAGACCGAGACCGCGTCCAGCGCCATCAGGAAGATCAGCGGCACCAGCAGCCAGCGCATCAGCTGGCCGCGCAGGCTGCCCAATGGGGTGGCGGCCTGCGCCGGCGGGCCGGAT